>CAZVSQ010000122.1:0-5284 GCA_964629925.1 uncultured Ruminococcus sp. | reverse complement strand
AATCGGGAACCGTTCTGTCAAAAGCCGCGGCTGAGCAGGCTGTATATGAGTTCGCGGGCTTTAACGAAACAAGCGGCGACTTCTTTGTTGTAGGCTATAACAACTGGGTTTACTGGGGTTATGACCACGATGTAAACGTTATCCGCAAGGGAAACGTAACTTCAAACACCGTCACATTCAGCAACGACGTTATTTTAATGCTTTCTCAGCAGTATTACAACGCAAGGTATAATCAGGCTGAAATGTTCGGCAGTAAGTATCTTGCCGCCGACGCGACCATATACGCTTCCTTCTTCTTGTTTGACGCGAATAATCTTGAAGATGAGGAAAAACTATCTTTCAGCCGCCCGTCAGACGCTTTCGGCAACAACAGCTCCGAAGCTGTGGGAACACGCACTGTTTATTTAGAGGCAAGCGGTTCGGTCGTTTCGTGCACCGATCCAAAAATAATCACGGAGATCGATATAAACACCGGCAAGACCATGGGCTCGCTTGAGCTTCCGTACAAGGTGTTTGCCATGAAAACCGTCGGAGACCGCATTCTTGTTATTGAAAAGGACGGCTCGGACTATTATTATCAGCTTATCAAATGGAGCAGACCTACAAAGGTCACGATAAGCGCTCCGTCCTCAGCCGTAAAGGTGGGCGAGACGCTGCAGCTCACCGCGCAGACCGATTCGCAGTTATCTCAGTCATACACTTGGAAAAGCAAGGACGCCACGATAGCGAGCGTTAACAAAGACGGTAAGGTCTACGGCTGGAAAAGCGGCTCCGCTAAAATCGCTGTCACCACAGACTCGGGACTTACGGCAAGCTTTACCGTTACCGTTACGGGAAAACGCGATGATTCAACCGAGGCTCTGATCGTTACAGAATCCAAAAACGGCTTTGCGGACAATCTTAACGACAACAATTACAGCGTAAGGAGCAGCCCCGTTTACTCTTATCTCAGCGAGCTTGAAAACGGAAATTATGCCGCTGTTTCCTACAGCGGCGGCAAGGTATCTATTAAAAGGTACAACGCGGGCTTGAGCAATTGCCTTGAAACAAAAACGATCGACGCGGAGCTTCCTCTGTTCGGCGGATACTTCTGCGGCGAAAACTACAATTTCCTTGTTTTCGGTCAGTATAACAGCGAGGAAACCGACGAGCTTGAAGTATTGCGAGTTGTAAAATACGACAAAAACTGGAACCGCCTCGGAGATACAAAAATCAAAGGGATAAATACCCTTGAGCCGTTCCACGCCGGTTCTCTGAGAATGACCGAGACGGACGGAAAGCTATATATCCACACCTGCCACACCATGTATAAGTCGGACGACGGATACAATCACCAGGCAAATATGATTTTTGTGATCGATCAGGAAACAGGCGAGGTAAAGGATTCCTTCTCTTCGGTAATGAATGTAAGCTACGGCTATGTAAGTCATTCGTTCAATCAGTTTATCGCTACCGACGGAAATGATATTTACCGTGCCGATCACGGCGACGCTTATCCGCGCGGGATCGCCATAACAAAATTCAACAAAGATGATGAGGTAACTGATGTAAGCTATACTGTTCCCATGACATTCAGCGGATCGATAGGGGCTAACTACACGGGAGCTACCCTGGGCGGATTGCAGCTTTCGGATAACGAGGTTTTGGTCGCTGGCAGCAGCATAGGAAAAACCGAGCAGACCGATTCCGACAATGTCTTTAACATCTTTGTAATTTCAACCGACAAAGCATTAAAAGAGAGCAAAACACAGTGGCTTACCGACTATACAAGCGCAGACAATATAAAGGTCGGCACACCTCAGCTTGTAAAAATCGGACCCGAGCAATTTTTGATGATGTGGACGGAAACAGACGCAAATTATCAGACCGTTACAAAAGCGGTAACTCTCGATTCGCTCGGCAACATGACCTCGGAAATCGCAGCAAAGGATGTTCAGCTGTCCGACTGTCAGCCGGAATTCTGCTCGGACGGACGTGTAAGATGGTACGTATCCAACGGAACCGCAACAAAGTTTTATTCGATCGACCCGTTCCGCTTTGCCGATGAAGAACGCGTAATCCTGGGCGACGCCAACGGCGACGGAATCGTTGATATCCGCGACGTGACCGCGATTCAGCGGCACGCTTCGGAGTATCAGAATGTAAATTCTGTTAAGGCCGCTGACGTTGACGGCAACAATGCTGTCGATGTTCAGGACGCTACATTGATTCAAAGGTACTTAGCGGAATATGAGGTTGAATATTCTATTGGAGAATCAATATGATGAAAAAAGTATTTGCGTTATTGCTTGCCGCAGTAAGTGTTTTGTCGTTGGCGGCTTGCGGAAATTCAGGCTCTGATGACGAATACGCCCGTATCTGGTTCCTTGTATGCGACCCTGAGGAGGACGGACAATTCAGAAAAACATTTGAGCAGAGCATAAGCTTTGCAAAATAAAATTCAGGCTGTGCCCAACTGAGCACAGCCTGATTCTTTCTGTTACTTTGTTATCTTTTTCAGCTCTTCTATTATCAAATCAATGTCGCCGCTTATTTTATCGGTATTTGCCGACATGTCATAAAACAGCCTGTTGAGGTTTTCTTCAAAGTTTTCGGGCAGCACGCCGCAGTTCTGCTTGCAGAGCGGCACAAGCCGCTTTTCGCCCGGGTGAGTCAGCCTGTTAAGCGCGAAAATCACATCAAAATACGATTCCAAAAACGCCGCTGTCCTGTGAACGATACTTACCCTGTCAAGCCGTGAGCAGGCTTTTTTTATCTGGAGCGAGTAAGCGGGCATTGCGGCGTATAAAAGGTTTGTGTTCCTCTCGATAATGTTTTTGCGCAGTTCCTCGGGATACGGAACCGAAAAGCGGTCTTTAAGCTTTTGAAGCCTGCCGTTTTTATCGCGGATGATTTTGCATGTAATAAGGTTGTGCCACATGCAGGTTGTGTAGCCGTTGTGAGGCTCATGCTTTTCAACTACGCTTGCAACATCATCACAAAACGAGTCGAGGTCGCGGTACAAAATGTCGATATCAACGCCGTTATTCAGTACGCAGTTGTCCTCGTACTCCCAGTAGTGATTTCCGATCTCCGTGTAGGAGCAGTATTTTTCAAGAATTGTGCGCCTTGTATCCTCGTTTATTGGAGCGGTGATATATAGATATACGTCATAATCCGATTTTTCATCATAATTCTCGCCCGATCTTGAGCCGCCGAGAGCGATAGCCTCAACCTGTTCAAGAGCGGCTAATTCACCGAAAAGTTTATTAATCATCTTTCTGTTTCCTTTCGTAAGCTGTTATTAGAATAATAAACAATATCGAATGTTGTGTCAAGATGTTTTAAAAATATATTGTCATTTTAAGATGAATCATTTATAATGTATTCAGAATCAGTAAAGAGGGATGCCTATGTACCGGGTTTTGCTTGTCGAGGACGACAGAAACATTCAGGCGTTGATTTCAAATTACTTTACAAAAAAAGAAAAGGGAGCTTTTTTGATCGAGATAGCCGAAAACGGTGAGGAAGGGCTTGAAAAGGCGTATGAGAATTTTTACGACTGCCTGCTGCTTGACGTTATGCTGCCCGAGCTTGACGGCTTTGAGATTTGCAGGGAGATACGCAGGGAAAGCGACGTGCCTATCATATTCATCACCGCCAGAACCGACGAGTCCGATATTCTCAACGGCTACGCGCTCGGCTGTGACGATTACGTTGTAAAGCCGTTTCCGCTTCCCGTGCTGTACGAAAAGGTAAATGCGCTTATCAAGCGCTCAAAAGGCTTGGTGCGCTCAAAGGTTTTCACCGTAGAGGATCTTTCGCTCAACCCCAACAACGGAACCGTTATCAGCTCAGGCGAGGAGGTAAAGCTGACGGCAAAGGAATACTCTATCCTTAAAGTTCTGTTAGAGAATAAAGGGAGCGTAATAAGCCGCGATAAGCTGGTCGATATGGTGTGGGGCTACAACAGCGGCGCCGACGAACGCCTGCTTGACACCCATATGCGCAACCTGAGGAAATCACTCGGCTCTAACGGAAAGCTCATAAAAACCGTAATAAAGCGCGGCTATAAAATAGGCGGGCGCTGATCATCCCGATAAATAACGCAAAAAGCCTTGACAATTATTTGATCGGGTGATATAATGCAAATAATTTAATAAACTAAACCGATGAAGCGGAAATAAAGGCAATCATGCCTCTACAGAGAGCCTGCGCAGCTGAGAGTCAGGTGAGAAACAAGTTGTCAAATGGGCCGCCGAGGGCGCAGTCAAACGGGTTTACCGGAGTATTCTGCGACGTTGAAGGCAGACGTGATTTGCCGGGGATATGTTGGTATCCTGCTAAGCGCACGGGTCAGGCCGTGAATTAAGGTGGCACCGCGGATAAGTTTTATTCGTCCTTAACAGAGCAAACAGGCTTTGTTGAGGGCGTTTTTTCGTTTTCACAAGCCGATTGGAGGTATTGATATGCAGGTTTTCCCAAGCTTAAAAGAGGTAAAAGAGATAGCCGCCCGGCAAAAATACGACGTTGTTCCGCTGAGCTGTGAGATACTCTCGGACTTTACCACGCCTATAGAAACTATGCGGATACTAAAAAACGTTTCGTCGCACTGCTATATGCTTGAGTCCGCTCAGGCAAACGACCGATGGGGACGCTACACCTTCCTCGGCTTTGATCCGGTGCTTGATATCACCTGCGTTGACGGCGTTTTAAAGGCGGGAGGCGTCGAGCGTAGAACCGATGATCCCTCAGGCTATCTCAGAGAGCTTCTCGCTTCATACAAAAGCCCCAGGCTTCAAAGCCTTCCTCCGTTTACGGGCGGCCTTGTGGGGTATTTTTCCTATGATTACCTCGGCTACAGCGAGCCGAAAGTCAGGTGTGTGGCAGAGGACACCGAGGCGTTCAAGGACGTTGACCTAATGCTTTTTGACAAGGTGATAGCCTTTGACAACGTAAAGCAGAAGATAATTCTCATTGTAAACATGAAGCTAAGCGACATTGATAAAGCTTACATGGCGGCGGCACATGAGCTTGAAAGGCTTGCGGATCTGCTTAAAAACGGACAAAAATCCGAGGAAAAGCCCGGCAGGCTGGGGGGCGAGGTAACTCCGCTTTTCAATAAGGAGCAGTACTGCGCGATGGTAGAGCGGGCAAAGCGCCATATCCGCGAGGGCGACATCTTCCAGATCGTTCTGTCAAACCGACTGAGCGCGCCTTTTGAGGGAAGCCTGCTGAACACCTACAGAATGCTGCGCACGATCAACCCGTCGCCGTATATGTTCTACTTCTCGGGAACCGACGT
>CAZVSQ010000121.1:0-5353 GCA_964629925.1 uncultured Ruminococcus sp. | reverse complement strand
AAATGATGCGCCGGTCGTTGCCACGACAGGGCAGTACGCGAATCAGATGTTTGTGAGACAGAAAATTTCCTGACCCGCGAGATTGGACACGCCGTTGCAGAAACGTATTTGGGCAACCACAAGGGCTGCCCCTACGAATGTACCGGAAATGTTTGTTGCGCCGTTATACCGGGCTTTCCTACAATACAATTTATAAAAAGGCGCGCTTCCTGCCGCGTGGCGGCTGCCGAAAAGTGCGAAAAAATGACCGTTCACCGATTTTTTGTGACAAACGGAAATTTATGTGATACAATACAGACAATGGAGGTGCGAAAATGAGATTCAACCTTAAAATCAACCCCAAAGCGGAGGAATACTTGGAAACCTCGGTTCATGCTGAGGGCGAATTTACACAGCGCGTCAAAGAGCTTGTGAGCGAATACAACGGCGAGGGTAAAATAGTCGCCTACACCGAGGACGACGTTAAGCTTTTGAGCCCGTCCGAGATCGAATGCTTTGCTGTAACCGACGGAAAAACCGAAGCCGTCACGCTCAGCGGAGAGCGCTTCAGAGTAAAGCGGAGGCTTTATGAGCTTGAACAGACGCTGCCCTCCGACTTTATAAAAATCAATAAAAGCTGCATCGCAAACAAAAACAGAGTTGAAAGGTTTTCGGCGGCGTTTTCGGGCGCGGTCGACGTAATATTCAAAAGCGGCTATACCGACTATGTGTCGCGCCGCTGCTTTGCACAGATAAAAAAGGAGCTGAAATCAAAATGAAAGAATTTGTAAAAGTGTTCTTAAAAAGAGGCTTTATGTTCTGCGGCGGCGGTCCGCTGATCGTCGCGATAATTTATATATCCCTGTCGGCAAGCGGAACCGTTGAAACCTTAGGAGTCAACCGGGTTATCACCGAAATCTTAAGCTCGCTTCTGCTGGCGTTTATCGCGGCGGGGATATCGGCGGTATATACCGTTGAAAAGCTGCCGTACTCAACCGCGGGGCTTATCCAGGGCTCGGTGCTGTTCGCCGATTACCTGATAATCTACCTGCTCAACGGCTGGATCCCCTTTAAATGGCAGGCGATCGCATTGTTCACGGCAATTTTCCTCGCTGTTTTCCTTACGATATGCTTAATAATCTATCTGTCCGTCAGGGCTAAAATCAAAAAGCTCAACGAGCAGATCCAATAAACGAGAGGTACGAAATGAACGCTATTGAAACAAAAAATCTGACAAAACGCTACAAAGAAAAAACCGCCGTCAATAACCTTGACCTGACCGTCCGCGAGGGCGAGCTGTACGGGCTTTTGGGCGTAAACGGCGCGGGAAAATCAACCACTATCAAAATGCTGTCAACGCTGACTCAGCCCACAAGCGGCGACGCGCAAATCTTAGGCAGCAGCATTATAAGCGACGCGGCAAAGGTGAAGGAGATAATCAACGTTTCGCCTCAGGAGACCGCCGTAGCCGCAAAGCTGAGCGTGCGTGAAAATTTAGAGTTTATCGCAAAAATCTACGGCTCGGACAAGCGCACAGCCAAAGCAAAGGCTCAGGAGATGATAGAGCGCTTTGATATGGAGGACGTGGCAAAGCAAAAGGCAGGCACGCTTTCGGGCGGCTGGCAGCGCAGGCTGAGCATAGCGATGGCGCTTATCTCGGAGCCGAAGGTGCTGTTCCTCGACGAGCCCACACTGGGACTTGACGTTGTGGCACGCCGCGAGCTGTGGCGCGTAATAGAGAAGCTAAAGGGCAAGGTGACTATAATACTCACCACCCATTACCTTGAGGAAGCCGAGGCGCTGTGCGACAGGATCGGCGTTATGTCAAAGGCAAAGCTAAAGGCAGAGGGAACCGCCGCCGAGTTAAAGGCGCTTGCGGGCATAGATGATTTTGAAGAGGCGTTTATTCGCATTACGGAGGAAACAAAATGAGAACAACAGCTTTTGCGTCAAGAAATACAAAGGAAATGCTGCGCGATCCGGTCACACTGATTTTCGGTCTGGGCTTTCCGCTGGTGCTTTTGGTGCTGCTTTCGGCAATCAATTCAAGTATTCCAAAGCAGGCTGATATGAAGCTTTTTCAAATCGAAAGCCTGGGACCGGGTATCTCGGTATTCGGACTGAGCTTTTTGGCTCTGTTTTCGTCAATGCTTATCGCAAAGGACAGAACCTCAAGCTTTATGCTTCGCCTGTTTACCTCGCCGCTGAAGCCGAAGGACTTTATCCTCGGCTACACCCTGCCTCTTGTTCCGATGGCTATGGTACAGACGGCTGTTTGCTGCCTTGCCTCGGTATGCTACGGAATGAAGGCGAGCGTTGATCTGCTGATGGTGGTCGTTGTCAACCTGCCTATAGCCGTTGTGTTTATCGCTATAGGACTTATCTGCGGAACCCTGCTCAATGAAAAGGCAGTCGGCGGCGTGTGCGGCGCTCTGCTCACAAACCTTTCGGCGTGGTTCTCGAATATCTGGTTCGACACCTCAATGGTGGGCGGCTGGTTCAAGGCGGTCGCAAACGCGCTCCCGTTCTCTCACGCGGTAAACGCCGCAAGAGCCGCGGCGGCAGGCAACTACGGCGAGATATTCCCCGACCTTTGGTGGGTAATAGGATACGCGGCCGCGCTTTTGGCTGCGGCAGTATCCATATTCGCTGTTAAGCTTAAGAAGAATTGATGATAAATAAAAAACCGGTTCAAACCTCAAAATGAGATTTTGAACCGGCTTTTTTCTTCGATTTATGTATAATGTTTACGTTCACGCGAGATAAAATGCGCCGGTCGCGTGACGGGACACACAGGACGCGCAAGCGTGACGCGACACACAGGACGCGAATCAGACGTTAGCAATTAACAAACCTTTTGTTCGCGCGAGGCAGCGTGACGCTGCACCCAAAATGCGCCGTTAAACCGAGCTTTCCAAACAAACCGACTTCTAAATAGGCGCGCTTCCTGCCGCGTGGCGGCTAGAGTTCGTTGATCAGGGTGATGATTTCCTTGAAGGGCATGAGCATTTCATCGGCTTCAAGGGCTCTGTGGCTGCTTAAAATCAGCTCGGCGGTTTTCTTCATCGCCGGGAACGCCGCGCGCATAAGCTGGTTGGCGTAAATCACTATATTAACGCCGTGAGCGGATAGCTCCTCCTCGGTAACGGTGTTGAAGCTTGTGGGAACAACAACGATCGGAGTCGTTTTGTCGAACTCCCTGAATTTGTCGCAGAACTCAAAGATCTCGTCGGGTTCTTTTCTGCGGCTGTGGATCATAATTCCGTCAGCGCCCGCCTCAACAAACGCCTTGGCGCGCGTAAGAGCGTCCTCCATTCCGCGCTCCAGAATAAGGCTTTCGATACGCGCTATTATCATAAAATCGTCGGTGAGCTGAGCCTTTTTGCCCGCGGCGATCTTCGCGCTGAAATTCTCGATAGAATCCTGAGTCTGAACGACCTCTGTGCCGAACAGCGAATTCTTTTTAAGTCCGGTTTTGTCCTCGATGATGATCGCCGAAACGCCCATGCGCTCAAGGGTCCTTACGTTGTACACAAAGTGCTCGGTAAGTCCGCCCGTGTCGCCGTCGAGGATGATCGGCTTGGTCGTTACCTCCATGATGTCGTTTATGGTGCGCAGGCGAGAGGACATGTCAACAAGCTCGATGTCGGGCTTGCCTCTGTCGGTGCTGTCGCAGAGGGACGAAACCCACATAGCGTCGAATTGGTCAAGCTTGCCGTTCTTTTCAACAACGGTTTTTTCGGCGATAAGTCCGGTAAGGCCGCTGTGAGCCTCGATCGTCTTTACTATAGGGCACATCTGAATAAGGTCGCGCAGTCTTCTTCTTCTGTATTCGGGCATAGAAAGCTTTTCTTTAAGGCGCTGATCGATTTTTTTAACATTCTCATTGTAGGTGTAGGGAACCTCAATAAGCTCGCCGCCGTATTCGTTTAAAAGCTTTACAACATTGGCGCGGATCGCGGACTCGGGACCGCTTGTCCAGTTGTCGCCGTGAACGACATAGTCGGGCTTAAGCTCGGGGATAATGTCGCTGTACATCATGCTGTTCTGAACAACGACCTTGTCAACGCCGTCAAGCGATTCGTAAAGCGCTATCCTTTCCTCAAGGCTGATGGTGGGAAACTTGTTGTATCTTATAAGCGCCTTGTCGCTGAGCGCGCCGATAACAACGCTGCCGTACTTTTTAGCCTCGTTGATGATGTTTAAGTGTCCGTCGTGGATAACGTCGGTGCAAAAGCAGGTGTAAACGGTTTTCATGTGCTTAATTCTCCTCAAAATTGTTATATGAAGGGTCTATCTGTTTAAGCTCGTCGAAGGTGTCGATTTCTACGATATCCTCGGCTTTGCATTCTCTTACGGCGACCCTGTAGTTTTCCTTGTAATATTCAAGCGGCACCTGTTCCCAGTAGTAGTTTCTGCCGCCGTCGCGCTCAAAGGCGAGCTTTAAGTCGGCAGAAAGCGAGGCGCCGTCCTCAGCGTTCCAGTACGAAATACCGACCATCTGGAGGCAGTTTTTGCCGCCGACCTTTTCCTTTACGATGATACCGTCCTCAACGTCGAAGCACCAGTCGTCGGTTTCAATCATTGGGATGGCGAGGAAGTTTGACTGATAGTGGTACTTCTTAATGATTTCGGGGTTAGACAGCAGTAAATCGGCCTCGAGCACATAGGCGTTTTGAAGCAAGTCCTTGGCGAGCAGAGCCGACGAGATGTTGTTAGCCTCGGTGTACATCGTGTTGTCGATGAACTTTATCATCGGGTACTTGTCAAGCAGTCTGTCAAATTCAGCGGCAAGGTAGCCCCTGACAAGGTAAATCTCCTCAACGCCCGCGTTAAGGCACGCGTCGATAAGCCCGTCAATAAGCCTGCCGCCGTTTACCGTGATGAGCGGCTTGGGCGTTTTAAGAGTGACGGGAACCATCCGGCTGCCAAAGCCCGCGGCGAGGAATATCGCTCTTTTTGCCCTGTAGGGTTCAAGCGCTTCAAGTCCCTTTTGTGTGATTTTTCCGTCCGTGATATAGCCCATGTCCGAGAGCTCGTCAAGCTCCGGGGCTTCTTTGGTTAGCCCTGCGTTATTTTCCGCGGCTTCAACAAGCAGGTCGAAGCACGCTTTTGAAAGCTTTGAGTTCATTTATTATCGTCATCAGCCGTCATGTAAACGCGGCAAAATGACATTCCTCCCTATATGGATTTTAAAAATACCGTAACTTTCATTTTAATATAAGTAAGCACATTTGTCAATGATTTGTCGGCTGAGCCGACGGGCAGGACGCGAATCAGATGTTTGCAATAAACAAAACTTCCCGACACGCGAGAAATGATGCGCCGGTCGTTGCCACGACAGGGTAGGACGCGAATCAGACGTTTGTGCGAC
>CAZVSQ010000120.1:0-5400 GCA_964629925.1 uncultured Ruminococcus sp. | reverse complement strand
TCAACACTTTGCTCGATTATCTCGCGCATCCCGAACGTTATTCGGCTCACCCAGAAAAGTGGTGATTACAATGTCGAATGAAAAAGATAATGAACAAGCAACACAGCGCATTCCCATCAAGAAATCAAGTGCGAAATTTGTAATGATTCCAACTTGTTTGTTTTGGGATGTCCGCCTAACTCCGCTTGACTGGCGAGTTTATGGAATAATAAACTCCTTATCTTTCGGCAAAGCGAGATGTTGTATCATGAGCAATACAACTATCGCGGAGCAGATAAATTCCACGCGTGCAAGTGTCTCAAAATCTGTAACCAAGTTAGTGCAACTCGGATTTATTAAACGCGAAATGATTTTTGGCAAAAGCAACAAGCGACCAGTTGGCAAAAAGTTGTCTACCGTTGAAACCATGCTATGCGTATTTAGGGAAAGGATTAGTGTTGACGAGCTCACTATCGGCAAGGACGCCCAGACACCCGGTGGTGCTGACAAAGCCTCGTCCCTAGTGCCCGCCGAGGAACCTAATAATATTTTTAATAAAAAGAGTTATAACATCTCCGAGCTGGAAAAAATCGACACCTTGGACTTCGTTGACTAAGCGTTATTTATGTGTGTGCGGCAATTAAGAATTGCCGCACACTTTTTTATGTCCTTTTATCAGCTTATTTTGTCATACTCTGCAACGACGCGCTGAAGCTTGGTGACATCGGCAATAGTGATCCTGTTATCCCCGTTAACGTCCGCGCACTTAAGAGCAGACGCGTTCAGCTTAATCATTTCCGCAAGATAGCGCTGTAACGCTGTGCAGTCCTGAATATTTACCTTTCCGTTAAGGTCAACGTCGCCTTTTTTTGCACTTGAAATATCCACGAATTTAACGTTATCGTTTTCATTTGCGAATTTTTCCGCTGCCGTTCCCTTGTGGCCGTAAACTGTGATTTGTTCGCAGCCAACGGCCGCTTCCTCGTCAATATTTGTAACCGATGCCGGTAAATATACCTCTCTCAGCGAGCAATCGGCAAAAATGTATTTTCCGATTGTAGCTACGCTGTTGTCTTTGATGTTCAGCGTTTTGAGCGCATCGCAATTGTAGAAGCAGCCCTCACCAAGCGTTGTCACGGTTGAAGCAAGATTAACCTCTGTCAGGTTGGGGTTGTGAGAGAACGCATAGTCCAAAATCGTTGTGATTCCCTCGGGCACCGTATATTTATCCGCCGAAGGAACGCAAAGCAAAACGGTATTATCAAGGATAAATGCCCCGTCTTTATATCTTACTCTACCGGTTGCGGTAACTCTCTTTAGCGCAAAGCAGTTTGTGAACGAAAGCTCGCCAACCTCCTCAACGCTATTAGGAATATTGATCGTTTCAAGCTTTTCGCAACCGCTGAAAGCTCTTCTTCCGATCCTTTTAATTGTTGAAGGCAGAACAACCTCTTTTACAGCGGCGCCCGCAAGAAAATTATTGCCAACGGATACTACAGGCTCATTTTTGTAAGTTTTGGGAACGGTTATTTTTTCGGGCACGGTTTCTCCGTCGAACTGATAAACCTCATAGCCCTTGTATTTGCTGTTGTACCTGAACGAAAACAGGCTGTCGCGCTCGGTGATCTCGTAATATCTGGGGACAGACATGTTGTAGCCCGCTTCTACCATATAATACTTTTTGCCGTCGCTCACCATAGCGTTTTTATGCCCTGATCCGGCGCCGGGATCCGCGTTACCGTTACGCACCCATGCGTTCAGGCCAATCATTTTCGACATGGTGACAATGGCATCGGTTGAAGCCCAGCAATCGCCTCCGCCGTAAAGCATCATGCTTACAAAAGAGGAATACTTGGCGTTATACTCCTTGTTTGCAACGAATCCGGCAATTACATCAAGCTTCTGTTCGGTTGTCATGCCGCTTTTTATATTCTTATCAAGGTATTCGCGAGCAATATTTTCTGCGTATGTATTGGCGTAATCGACTACGTTTACGGTAACGTTCCATGTTTTGCCGTCGGCCTTAACGACCGCGCTATGCTTGCTAAAATCCACCTCGTTTGTTATGCGTGAAGGAGTTTTTCCCTCAATAGGTGTTGAGTAACCGATCATTCCGTACCAGTAGTATGTAGTAATGTACGGCTTTACGGTTGTTCCCTCAATATCTAATCTTGAACCGCTGCTGCCGTAACAGGTGACATTTGAAGCTCCGGACACGTTAAAGGTAAAAAACTGCGGGTATTCCTCGGGAATGCTTATTACCTTCTGTGTTTCCCCGTCCAGCGCGTAAATGGTTACCTCGGTAGCGTTGATTTTCAGCTCTGCCGCCGATACGCTTATCGGAAGGCTTGTAAGCAATAGGCATAGAACAAACAGTGTTGATAAAACGGATAATAATTTGCGGTTGGTTTTCATGCGAATTTCCTCCTTTTGAATTAAAGAATTTAAATTGTTTGACTGATAAAGTGGTTAAGCTTATTCATTATCCTCAATAATCGACTTGCACATCTCGATCTGCCTGCGGCATTCATCTTCATATTTCGGATACGCCTTTGCGATTTCTTCCAGTGTGATTATGTGATACGGCAGATAGCTTTTGCTCTCCTGAGTTTGCTCGAAAAACGCGTCATCCGTGTATGTAACAAGTGAAAAACGAATGTAGTTTACTACCCAGCGATTCAGCGTTTTCTCGTTGTCAGGCTTCAAGTCGAAATCTTCAAGGCTGCTTTTTAAATCCACCAGCTTGTCAAAGTGAATGGCAAGCTCAAAATTTCTTCTCAGAGGTGTGTCGAGTTGTTTTGACAGACCGTTAAAAAAATGCTGCGTACTTGTTTTTTCGATTGACCTCCTGAGCGAAACAGCATTTTCTATCAATTCGTCGTCTGGCAACACGGTGACTTTGATGCTGTCCTTAAAATCCTTGAGTTGGTTTTCCATAGTTATCACCCCTTTCTACAGAGTTTTTGGCTCTCGGAAATGATTGCAATCAAATGATTTGATATAACCACGCTTTTTCGCTATGAATATAGCAACTGAACAGCTGTATCAAAATCACAATTGATTCTTTCAAGTGATACTGTTATTTCGAGCGCCAGCGAGATTATTTTCTCCAAATCAGCAATGGAATAATCGTTTGTCACGGTGATGTATTTAAGCTTCCATTCACCGCTGTTCGTTTCTTCCGCTCTCATGATTTTGATACCTTCGAGGGATGCGATTGCATTTGATGATTTCTTAACAATCGCCTTTGAAACATCAGCAGCCCGTTCTGTTTTTCTATGCTCCGGTTTTTGTAAATAATAATGACAGCCTTTTTCAATGCAATTATGTTTTTGTCTCAACGCCGCTGTAAGGAATCCGCTATGATTTGCGTATTGGCAATAACCGACGCAGTTTCCGCAACCGGTAACCTTACCATTGATAAGTCTGCGGTTAAATTGGTTCTGGTATTTTCTGTCAAAATAACTGTAATCTTTAAAACAAGCATTTGTTGTCATTGTCTTACACCACACTTATCCCACGCGGCACTTTTATTCTGCTTTCCCTCTGCAAGCTCATAAGTTCATTTTCCGCGTACGCAATCGCAACGTCAAAAAGCTCCTTCTGTTGTTTCTCTGACATCATTGTCATGATCGTTTCAATATCCTTAGTTGTAACTGACGATAAGTACATATGTTGTGTGTAAGCAGTTATATTAATATCATTTGTGTGCCGGTAATCCTCGCTGGGGATAAAATCCAAAATGCTGCAATTATTTTTCAAGCGAAAGAATACCATATCGGATACAGCAATAGAAACCGAATAGGGGAACTCCTCAGTGCAGATCTCAAACACACAATTAAGCTTATCCTTTTCTTTTAAGCATTCTGAAATGCTTCTTTTTATGCAAAGAGCATAAAGTCCGTCGTAGGTAATCTGACATACGGAAATAGGTTCGCTTTTTTCAAATTTCATAACATCAGCCAGCTCAGAAATGGTTTTGCATGTTGTATTTTGAGTAATACTCATATTGACTTTGTCTGTTTCTTTTACAATAAATAGCATGTTAATCCTCCTTTTTGTTTTTTATTTTAATTTGATTTATGCTTATGTTTTATGGCGATTTGTTTGATTTCATTGCATTCACTCCTGCTTCATATTTTCCTCATATCTATTTGTAAATACTATTATTGTGTTTTTAACTTTTGCGGAAAAAGTAAAACCACTTGAGAAATAGTTATGTGCATAACTATATTATTGATTATAGTTGTTTTCATGAAATAAAACAAGTGGTAAGATTAACAAATAACAATACAAATAATTGTGTATGGTGCATAACTTTATTATATTGATTTTATCTAACACATAAGTTATAATATAAACAAAGGAAAGAAGGATTTAAACATGGGTAGAAAAAAGATATATGATGACAGAACAAAATACATTAATGATTGGATAGCTGACAATTATGACCGGATCAACTTAAAAATGAACAAGGGGTTAAAGCCGGATATTCGGGGCTTTGCAAGATATGAACGTATTTCAACAAATGAATTTATCCTTAGAGCCATTCTGAAATATATGGATGAGATATACAAGAACGCCGATGAAAACGGACAAGCTAAAATAGACGAATTAATTAACGACTGCAAAGAGGAATACTGGAAAAGAGAAGAAGAAAAGCATAAAGAAAGATTAATTAGAGGAAAACATTCCATATGATTTAGGGATTATTGCAATAAAAACCTTCAACAAAAACTCATTTTCAGAAGCTGATTTTGTTGAAGGTTTTGTAATTGAAAAACGCCGTAAATAAGCCGTTTTTTAGTTGTGTATATGATAGAATTCAACCTACTCTTAGGGTCACTGTTCAAAAGTTTACAAAATGACGTTTGCGAGGCGAGCCCGAAGGGCGAGCCTCGTTCCGGGGTTGGTGCTCCGAAGGAGTGCCAACCCCGTTTTTCGCGCAAGCGAAAAGGCATTAGGAATAGTTTCCATTGTCAAAGTTTCCGGTTGCTTTTTTGGTTTGCTGATGCTTAATATATTCTAAAGGCGATTATATTCTTGGGAGAGCTCTATAAAAAGCAGCCGCCAAGCGGCGTCAGCTCGCGTTTCAGCATATTTTCATTCCTCACGTCGGCGCGGTCAGATAGTTGTCAACCGTATGCACTAAAGCTCCCTTGCTACCGCTTTTGGGCGTATTGGCAGTTTTGGGAACGGAGCACAGTAGTATTTTTACGATATATCAAGTTCCGATAATAAATTATACTCGTGAGTTTGACAAAAACATCAAAACTTATTATAATTATACAAAGATGAGATTTCTTGTTGACAATTTAATAATAATATGTATAATATAATTAGATTGTATCATACCAAGAACAATTAGGTTACTATGATAAGGTAGTATACCGCAAAGCTCTAACACCTCATCTTCGGATG
>CAZVSQ010000119.1:0-5403 GCA_964629925.1 uncultured Ruminococcus sp. | reverse complement strand
GAATCAGATGTTTGTGCGACAGAAAACTTCCTGACCCGCGAGAAATGATGCGCCGGTCGTTGCCACGACAGGGCAGTACGCGAATCAGATGTTTGTGCGACAGAAAACTTCCTGACCCGCGAGAAATGATGCGCCGTTATACCGAGCTTTCCTTCAAACCGATTCTTCCAAAGGCGCGCCGGGTGCAGCGTCACGCTGCCGCGTGGCGGCTATCCTAATACCAGTTTTGCGGTGTCTACGCTCTCCTTGGCGTCGCGGCAGTAGTAGTCCGCGCCTATCTTCATGGCGTAATCCTTGGTGAGCACCGCGCCGCCGACAAATACAACGCATTTGCTGCTTCCGTCGGGGTTTTGGAGTTCGGGTGTTGCGCGGACGAGCTTTATGGTATCCTCCATGCTCTTGAGCGTTGTAGTCATAAGCGCCGACAGACCGATCATCGTGATGTTCTGCTCAACGGCGGTGTCGACAATAAGCTGAGGGTCGACGTCTCTGCCCAAATCGACTACGGTGTAGCCGTAGTTGTCGAGCAGCACCTTTACTATGTTTTTGCCTATGTCGTGGATGTCGCCCTTGACAGTGGCAAGGATTATTTTGCCCTTGCTGACCTGTTCGCCGCCCGACTTGCTGAGGTGCTGTTTGATAACGTCAAAGCACGCCTGAGCGGTGTTGGCGCTCTGAATGAGCTGCGGCAGGAATATCTTGTTCTTTTCAAAATCCTCGCCCACCTTGTCGAGCGCGGGGATAAGCGTGTTGTTTACGATATCCATTGCGTCTTTTTCGGCGAGCATACGCTCGGTAGCCGCAGCGCCCTCGTTTTTCAGTCCGCTGTAAACCGCGGCTTCAACGCTCATGGCCTCCTGCCGAGCTTGGGGCTTTGGAGAAGGAGCGGCAGTGTTGTAGCTCTCGATAAACTCAACCGAATTTTTGTCGATACCCGAAAGCACCCTGTAGGCGCGCACCGCGCCGGTCATCGCGTCGATGTTGGGGTTGATGATCGGCAGGTCAAGCCCTTCTTCAAGCGCCATTGTCAGGAAGGTGCTGTTTACAAGCTCGCGGTTCGGCAGACCGAACGAAATATTTGAAACGCCCAGGCAGGTTTTGCAGCCCAGCTCGGTTTTTACGCGGTGAAGCGCCTTAAGAGTCTCGCGGCACGCGTCCTGCTCGGCTGAAACCGTCAGAGTAAGGCAGTCGATATAAACGTCGCGCCTGTCGATTCCCAGTGCCTCGGCGCGGCTGACAATGCGCTTTGCGATTTCAAACCTGCCCTCGGCGGTTTTGGGTATTCCGCCCTCGTCAAGGGTAAGGCCTACTACCGAAGCGCCGTACTTTTTAACGAGAGGCAGAACCGAAGAAAGGCTCTTTTCCTCGCCGTTTACCGAGTTTACGATAGGCTTGCCGTTGTAGCAGCGAAGCCCCGCTTCAAGCACGTCGGGCTTGGTGGAATCTATCTGGAGAGGCGCGTCGCAAACGCTCTGAATAGCCTTTATAACGCGCGTCATCATCTGTTTTTCGTCAATTTCGGGGTGGCCGACATTGACGTCGAGAAGCTCCGCTCCTCCGCCGATTTGGGAAAGCGCCTGAGATAGAATGTAGTCTATGTTGTTGTCGACAAGCGCCTGCTTGAACAGCTTTTTGCCCGTGGGGTTGATGCGCTCGCCGATAATGCGCGGACCGTTTATCTCAACGACGGTGCTGGCGCTGCATACAGCTGTGCCGCAGGTTTTGGGGCAGGGCTGATATTTTTCACCGCTGAGCATTTTGTTCAGCTCGCGGATATAATCGGGGTTTGTTCCGCAGCAGCCGCCCGCAAGCTTTACGCCGTAGGGCAAAAGCTCCCTGACGCACTCGGCAAAGCGCCCGGGCATAATGCTGTATTCGTTGCTGTTTGGGTCGGGCAGACCTGCGTTCGCCTTGGCTATCAGCGGCAGGTCGGTGTAGCGCGACATCTCGGAAATAACGGGGCCGAGCTCGTCGGGACCGAGCGAGCAGTTAACGCCCAGCGCGTCAACGCCGAGCCCGGTAAGTGTAAGAGCCGCCGAAGCGGGGGAAACGCCCGTAAAGGTTCTTCCGTTGCGCTCAAAGGTCATGCTTGCGAAAACAGGCTTGTCGCTGTTCTCCTTAGCCGCAAGCACCGCCGCCTTCAGTTCGCAGAGGTCGGTCATTGTTTCAAAAAAGATTATGTCGGCGCCGCTGCCGGCCAAAATCTGCTGCTTAAAGTATTCGTAAGCTTCCTCAAAGCGCAGCGAGCCCGCCGGCTCAAGCAGCATTCCTATGGGGCCTATGTCAAGTGCTGTCAGCGCGTTTGTGCCCTCGCATGCTTTTTTGGCTGTTTTTACGCCCGCGCCGATTATCTCCTCAACAGAGTATCCGCTTTCGGCGAGCTTGTAGGCGTTAGCGCCGAAGGTGTTTGTACAAACTATATCCGAGCCGACCTCGATATAGCCCCTGTGAAAGGACTCGATCAGCTCGGGCTGAGTGATGTTCAGGGTTTCGGGGCAGTGGTCGTACTTGGCGCCGCTTTTCTGGATAAGCGTGCCCATCGCGCCGTCAAGCAGTATAAATTCTTTTTCAAAAAGCTGTTTAATATCCACAGTGGTCACCGTTCTTTCTGTATCGGCAGGTTTCGCGCAGGCTGCAGACCGCGCAGCCGCGCCGTTTTTTCTCTATGGGTTTGTCGGAAATGCCCGCAATAGCCGTGACTGACTTTGAGGGGATAAGCAGGCTGCTTTCGCTGGCGCTCAGCCCTATTTTCCTCGGCGCGTCAAGAATGCGCAGAAAGGTTTTTTGCAGCTCGATTGGGTAATCGCCGTAGCCGGGGCTGAAGCGGAACGTCATATAGCTTTCGGGAAAAAGCTCGGCGATAAGCCCGTCAACCTTGCGGCATATCTGCTCGATCGCGGCGCTCGCCATGCTGTCCAGCACAACGGCTGCCGCCATGTCGTTTATCTGGGTTACGCGGATAAGCCTGTCCGTTTCCGCTCCCAAAGTGGCGCATATCAGGGCTGCCCTTGTGCAGCCGTCAAGGTGCTTTTTTACGTCGCCGCCCAACATAAGCTCGTCTTGGGGCAGGTCGATTATTTTATAAAGGTATTTCGGGCGCGCGCAGTTTAAAAGCCGCGCCTCGCAGTCGTCCATAAGCCGCTCCATGGCAGGGTTCATCTCAACCTTTGCGCCGCCCATGTAGCGGACAGCCTCTCGGCGGTTTACGCGGTCGAGCGAGATCACAGCAGGTTCTCCACCGCGCGTGTGATTTTTTCCGCCACATAGGGGCTGTTCATGGTGTATAGGTGGATCCCGTCAACGCCGTTGGCAATAAGGTCGACTATCTGCTCAACGGCATAGGCGATTCCCGCGTCGCGCAGAGCCTCGGGCTTGCTCTCGTATTTCTGCATTATCTTTGCGAATTTAGGCGGAAGGCTCGCGCCGCACAGCGACACCATGCGCTCGATCTGCCGTTTGTTTGTAACAGGCATGATTCCCGCCTCAATGGGCACGTTAATGCCCGCTATTTTTGTGCGCTCAAGAAAGCGGTAGAAAACGTTATTGTCAAAAAACAGCTGACTGATAAGGTGCTGAGCGCCCGCGTCGACCTTCTTTTTTAGGTTGAGAACGTCGGCGACCTCGTCCTCGGCGTCAAGGTGAACCTCGGGGTAGCACGCGCCGCTTATGTCAAAGTCGCCGCGGGCTTTGATGTAGGCGCAAAGGTCGCTTGCGTATTTAAAGTCCTTTTGCGGCTCGATCCCGTCGACGTAGTCGCCGCGAAGCGCGAGGATGTTCTCAATATCGTTCGCCTTAAAGTCGGCAAGCGTGGCGTCGATCATTTCCTTGGTGTTGTTTACGCAGGTAAGGTGAGCCACGGACTCAACCTTGAAGTCGTGCTTTATCTTAGCGGCTATTTCGCAGGTGCGGCTGTGAGCGCCCGCTCCGCCGGCGCCGTAGGTCACGCTTATAAAATCGGGCCTGAGCGCGCATATTTCCTCAAGCTTGCCGAAAACCGACTCGATGGGCGAATCCTTTTTAGGAGGGAAAACCTCAAAGGAGAACACGGTTTTTTCTTTTCCGAATAATGTATTGATTTTCATTTTTATCAACTCTCAATTCAGCGATTTAAAACGTTATCTTTTATTCTAACATTTTTTTGAAGAAAAAACAACAGTATATGAAAAAAAGCCGCGGACAATCGAAGTCCGCGGCAATAATATATTCTTTTATACAGCTATAAACCTCTGCATAGCCGTTATATCTCTGATTGTGATCGCGCCGTCATTGTTGAAGTCGGCAAGCTCAAGCTGCTCAGGGGTAAGCTCAATAAACTCAGCGAGCGCCCTTTGGATAAGCGTTATGTCCTCGATCGTCACCGCGCCGTCGCCGCTTACGTCGCCTATAGGCAGTTGACGCACAATGCAGTCGGCGATATAGCTGAGCTCTGCATGCTCTCCGGGGCTGTCGGCAAGCGCGGCGTATAGCTTTCCGTCGATTATTCTAAGACCAAAAAATGTGTGTTCGGTGTTATTTGAGGCAAAGGTGCCGCTCTCTCCTGTTCGCGCGTCGTAAACAAGAATCGAATCGGGCGTGTTCATATAGAGAAAGTCGTCGTAAACGTCCAGAGCCATATACATATTGGAATAGTACGAGTATTCGCCGGCTTTCCAGTATGTATTTGAAAAATTCAATACATTCTCATAGGTGTCGTCCGCCATGTTGTAGATTTGAAGGGCTTTTACGCTGCCGGTGTTGTTTACGGCATAGTATTTTCCGTCAGCATATGTGAACCGGGTGTTGATATTGCGCAAATAGCCGTTGTCAAAGCTTGTGTCGGTTGAAGGGTAGTCGGAGGTGTAGCCGTAGTGCGGCTTGGTGAGCGATTCGATTTTGCTGTCGCTCAGCAGAAAATAGGTGTGGTGCGCAAAGCCGGGCTTGTCGGGCGTAGGGTCGTCCCATGTCACGTCGACATGGTAGTAGTTATCGCCGATTTTCACCTTGTTCCACTGGTGGTTCATGTCGTTGGAGCCAACGATCTCGCTGCTTATACCCACCTGAGCCAAAAGATAGGAGTATACCTCGGAGTAGCCGTAGCACTTGCCCCTGCCGTTTACCATAAGGCTGTAAATTTCCTCGTTGATAAGGTAGCTGCTGTTCATAATGAGCGCGTCGTGCAGCACCAGAGCCTTTTCAAAGTCGGACATGCTGTCGTCGACCATGTCAAGGTACCACTGCGCTTTTTCGGCAAAGGTCTTGCGCATTTGGAGCACCTGCTCGTCGGTGTAAGTCTCCTCCTCGCCCGTGTATGCGCCTGTTCGTTCATCGGCGATCAGCTTGCCCCAGTGAAAGACGATCGCGGACGGGATCCAGTCGCGTTTGCCGAAGTCATAGCTGTACTCAAGACCGTACATAGCGCATACA
>CAZVSQ010000118.1:0-5431 GCA_964629925.1 uncultured Ruminococcus sp. | reverse complement strand
ACCGTCAAAACATGCGCGTCGTTTTCCCAGTTTTCGGGGTTGGTCTTTGACAGGTCAACGACCATGCTGCGCGAGCCGTTCACTCCGCAGGCGCGTGCGTAAATATCCGCTGTCCGCTTTGTCTCCTTGCCGTGGGTCACTGCATAGTCGTAGTATTTTCCGGCAAGATTTCCGTTTACGGTAGCCGACCAAACGCCTGTTTTTTTGTCGAGCGTCATGCTGGTGGTGCGGATCGACTTCTCGCTTTCCGCTTTACTGCCCTTTTCGTAAATGTCGAGCGTTACCGCCGACGCTTTTGGCGACCACACCTTGAAGGTCGTGGATTTTTCGGAATAAACCGCGCCCAAGTCGTTACCGCTGTAGGCGTATTTATCCAGTTCCTTGGCATATGCCTGATAATCTGTTTTTTTGTCATCTGCCGCAAGGACAGGTTCAGCAAAAGTTCCTGTAGCCATAATTATCGCTAATACTCCCGTTATGATTTTTTGAAAACGCAAAGCATTGCCCCCCGTTTTTCTTCAGAATGATTATTTGCTTTGAAATACACTTATTTCATTATAATATTTTATCATAATACAGAAGCAGTTTTAATTCTAATTTAGAATCTTAGTTGATTATTCAGCATTTAATTTGTAGAAAATACTATTTGGTTTTTGTGCATATTTACTATGAGATTATATACAAGCTTGCATTCCCCTAATAGCTTTATTTACGCGCGCCTAAAAAAACCGCAGCCTCAGCCGCGGTTTTTTTTTAAGATATTTTAGTATTTGTTCGTCGTCCCAAAACTCCAGATCATCGGTTCCGGCAAGGTATTCATTGTGATGGCGCACCTCATGGTGCAGGATATGCTCCATCTTCTTATAGAACTCATCTCTCGGCAGATTGCCGTAGACGCGGGCAATGGAGCCGTAATAGAATACGATTGAGTTTCCGATCAATTCTCTCTTATACTCTCCGAGGATATATAAGTCGTTATTGCGGGCGACAGGGTGGTATTTGTGCTGAGGTACGATCGATATTCCGCCGTTGAGCTCGCGGTACAATTCATACGGCATTGCGTCGGCAATTTCATCGAGCATAGCGGCACATTCTTCAAAAGTAATCATATTTCCAATGCAAAATCAATAATCGAGATAATCCTTAAGCTTTCTTGAGCGGCTGGGATGTCTGAGCTTTCTGAGCGCTTTTGCCTCGATCTGGCGGATACGCTCACGGGTAACGTTGAACTCCTTTCCGACTTCCTCAAGGGTGCGGCTTCTTCCGTCCTCAAGACCGAAGCGGAGCTTGAGCACCTTTGCCTCTCTGGGAGTCAAGGTCGAAAGAACATCGGCAAGCTGCTCGCGTAGCATAGTGTGCGAAGCGGCGTCAGCCGGAGCCGGAGCGTCATTATCGGGGATAAAGTCGCCGAGATGGCTGTCCTCTTCCTCGCCGATAGGAGTTTCAAGCGAAACAGGCTCCTGAGCAACGCGCATGATCTCCCTCACCTTATCAACGGGCATATCGATCTCCTCGGCGATCTCGTCGGGAGAAGGCTCGTGACCGTTCTGGTGGAGAAGCTGGCTCTGAACCTTTTTGACCTTGTTGATTGTTTCTACCATATGAACCGGGATACGGATGGTACGCGCCGGATCTGCTATAGCGCGTGTGATAGCCTGACGGATCCACCATGTGGCGTAGGTCGAGAATTTGAAGCCCTTTGTATAGTCAAACTTTTCAACCGCTTTGATAAGACCGAGGTTGCCCTCCTGAATGAGGTCGAGGAACTGCATTCCTCTGCCGAGGTAACGCTTTGCGATACTTACAACAAGGCGAAGGTTGGCTTCGCTCAAGCGTTGCTTTGCGGCTACGTCGCCGCTTGAAATGCGTATAGCCAAATCGACTTCTTCCTCGCTCGAAAGGAGAGGTACTCTGCCGATCTCCTTAAGATACACCTTTACGGGGTCGTCGACGGTAACGCTTTGCTCGCCTGTGGGCGCGGGAGGATCTTCATCCGTGTTATCATCTATTGAAATATCAATATCGTCGATCTTAAGGTCGTCAAAATCCTCTACGATCTCAATTCCCTGCTGTTCAATTGTTTCGTAGAGCTTTTCAAGCTTTTCGGGATCAAGATCCTGCTCGCCCAGAGCGTCAAGAATATCCTGGTTAGTCAGCTGACCTTTTTGTTTTCCCAGCTCGATAAGTTCTTTTGCAAGTGACTTTTTTTCCTGCTGTGGCATAGTATCGTTCCTTTCACGTTTTGGATTTCCTTACCTTTTTGAGGTATTCGTTAAGCTCGTCCTCGCCCATATTGGCAATGTCGGCGGGCTTAGGCTTAGCGCTTTCCTCCAAGATAACCTTTATATATTCATCAAGCGACTTTTTAGTTTGCGCTATACTTGCGTGTTTTTGGACTATTTGATAGATTTTATCGGATTCCTCCGAGGTGAAATCAGCCGAAGTGTTGTTCAGCGGATCCTTTCCGTCGCGTATCCTGTCAAGAAAATATGTATAAAAACGCCTCATAAGCGAGTTTTGGAATTGCTCAGGCTTTATTTCCGAGGAAATATAATCTGCGGAATCGGGGTTGCGGATAAGATACGCAACAAGCGCTTCCTCAGCAGATGAGCTTCGCAGCGCCTTTGCCCTGTCCTTGTCGAGCTTTTCGGCTCGTCCGCTCAGCTCGGTGCTGATTTTTTGCTGCTGTTTGCGGTACTCCTCACGCGAGCGGCGTTTATTGAGCTTTTTCATCTGAGCCATAAACGCGTTTTTGTCAACTCCGAATTCCTTGCAGAGCTTTGCGGCGTAAACATCCTGCTCTATAGGACTGGGAATAGAAGCGATAAGGCGCGCCGCCGCCTCAAGATAGCTCACTCTGCCGTCTGAGGTATCGGTGTTGTGTTCTCCGCGGAGCTTTTGCAGGCGGTATTCGATGTCGTTTCCGCTCTTGTCGATCAGCGCCTTGAACGCCGCAGGTCCGTCGGCTCCTTTTGATTTAATAAACTCGTCGGGATCCTTTCCGTTGGGAACGGTGAGCACCCTTACGGGAAGTCCGGCATTTCGCAGTATCGGAATGGCTCTTGAAGTCGCCTTCTGCCCTGCCTCGTCGGCGTCATAACAGATAATGACCTCGTCGGCATACCGCTTCATCAGCATCGCCTGCTCGGAAGTCAGCGCTGTTCCCAGAGTGGCAACGGCATTGGTAAAGCCTGCCTGATTAACGGCGATCACGTCCATATAGCCCTCGCAGAGCATCAGCGTACGGCTGCCCGAATTCTTAGCATTATTCAAAGAAAACAGGTTCTCGCTTTTCTTGAACACCGGTGTATCCGAGGTGTTGAGGTACTTCGGCTTTTGGTCGGTCATAATCCTTCCGCCGAAGGCTATCACGTTTCCGCGCAAGTCGATTATCGGAAATATGACGCGGTTTGAAAAGCGGTCATAAACACCGTTTCCGCTTTTGCGCTGAACAGCGAGATTGGCGGCTATAAGTTCGTGCTCGGAAAACCCGAGCGATTTAAGATGGGTCGTAAGCGACGTCCATTCATCGTCCGCAAAGCCCAAGCCGAAATGCCGAATAGTTCTGTCGCTGAGCATTCGCCCGTGAAAATAGTCGAGCCCCTCTTTGCCGACCGGAAGATAAAGCGATTTATAATAGAAACGCGCCGCCTCGCGGTTAGCTTCGTAAATCCGCTTTCTAAGCCTTGCCATGCTGTCGTCATAAGAATTATCGGGCATTTCCATTCCCGCGCGTTGGGCGAGGAATTTGACCGCCTCAACATAATCGAGGTTCTCGATCCTCATAATAAAGGAAATCACATCTCCGCCTGCGCCGCAGCCAAAGCAGTAAAACGAATCGCTCTCGGTGTATATGTTGAAGGAGGGCGTTTTCTCACCGTGAAAAGGGCATAATCCGACCATGTTTCTTCCGCGGCGCTTAAGATTGATATATGCCGCGGCGATGTCGGTCAGACTGTTTCGCATTTTTAGTTCCTGTAAAAAGCCCTCGGGGAAAGCCATGATCTGCTCCTTTTTTTGTTTCCTGTATATTATATTCGCAAATAATCTAAAAAATCCTCTGTTGTTTTAAAAAAATACCGAGGACGGAAAAAATCCCTCTTTTTCCTGCTTGATTTTTGCCTCGCCTGCTGTCGCGTCGGCGAGTTTCTTTTCGAGTGCAGGAAGATTTGACGGTTTGATATGGAATTTTATTGTTACATCAGCTCCGTAAATAACATCATCCGTACCCGACGAATGCTCCGCTATAATAGCTGCTGCTTTGCCGTACTGATTATATGTGCAGTTGAGCGAACAGACGGCGCAGTTTTCCATAAGAATAACCCCGCCCGCTTCAAGGGCGAGCTTTGCCGCCTGGGAATAGGCGCGCACCAATCCGCCGGTACCGAGCAATACTCCGCCGAAATAGCGCGTAACAACTACGCACACATCAAAGACCTCGTTTTTAAGGATCACATCCAGCACAGGCATACCCGCGGTGCCGGAAGGCTCGCCGTCGTCGCTGTAGCGCTTGATATTACCCTCACGCAGAGAATATGCGTAAACGTTGTGGCGTGCGTCCCAATGCTGCGACCGCTTTTCATTTATAAAAGCAACAGCCTCCTGCTCGCTTTTTACCGGCTTGCAATAGCCGATAAACCTTGAACGTTTTTCGGTAAATTCATCGGACGCTTCACTGCCGACGGTTTTGTAATCAGCGGACATAGTAAACACTCCACTCCTATGTAAAAAAAGCAGCGTGACGCTGCACCCAAGCCCGCCTATCAAAATGTTATTTTTTATCAAGTAAATATACGGCGGGATCAAAAAATTCCTATAGAGTAAAAAAGGCAGCACGCTTGTGCTGCCCTGTTTTACAAAAATTATTTTGCGATGTTGAAACGCTTTTTAAATCTGTCAACACGTCCGCCTGTATCAACAAGCTTCTGCTTTCCTGTGTAGAAAGGATGACATTTGGAACAAATTTCAACGCGGATATCTTTTCTTGTTGAACCTGTCTCAATAACATTACCGCAAGCACAAGTAATTGTTGTCTGCTCATACTTAGGATGGATATTCTCTTTCATTCTTCTCACCTACTTACTTTACGCAATTAACATATCGATTATACTACATTCATTTGCAAAATGCAAGCATTTTTTTAAATTTCTGAAAATTTTGCGAATTATTTTACCACGACCGCCTGATTGCCGATTTCTTCAAAGCGTGTTTCGGCAAGCGCTTTGTCGTGATAAACGACCTCGCCCGCAACCGAATCATTAAAAATATACTCCTTGTCTGTGTAGCCGATAAGCACCATGCAGTGCTCGTTTTGAAGCCATGTAAAAGTGTCGCCCTTTTTGGTCTTTGCGTTTTCGTCAACAAAATCAACTACCCACGACGCCTTTTCATAAGGCTCCTGCATGTAGGTTGTAGCCCACACCATTACGGG
>CAZVSQ010000117.1:0-5568 GCA_964629925.1 uncultured Ruminococcus sp. | reverse complement strand
CAATAAAACCCTTTAACATCTGTTGCGTTAAATTCCGCATAACTGCGTTGTCGTTATTAAATCTAAACATTATCACACCCCGACAGAACACAAAATCTGTCGGGGATATTTTTGCAAACAAAAAGGACAGCCGAAGCTGTCCTTAAATAGCGTTGTTAAATTATCAGGCTCTGAGCTCTTCCTCGTTGTCGCCTGTGTAGTACACCTTTTTGATGTCGGCGCCGAGTGACTTGAACTTCTCAACAACGTCCTCGTAGCCGCGCTCAATATACTGGATGCTTGAAATTTCGGTTGTGCCGCTTACCTGCAGAGCCGCGATGATCATTGCCGCGCCCGCTCTGAGATCGGTCGCCTTTACGGGAGCCGCGGTCAGCGGTGAGCCGCCCTCGATGATTGCAAGTCTGCCTTCAACCGAGATGTGCGCGCCCATTCTGATAAGCTCGCTGATATACTGGTAGCGGTTGTCCCAAACGTTTTCGTTTACGATGCTCGTTCCGGGGATTCCCATCAAAAGCGCGGTGAACTGCGGCTGGCAGTCGGTGGGGAAGCCGGGATGCGGCATCGTCTTTATATTGCAGCGCTTAAGGGGCTTAACGGTGGCGTCGATCGTAAGCGCCTCGTCGTATTCGGTGATCTTGCAGCCCATCTCGCGGAACTTTGCGGAGATAGATTCCAAATGCTTTGGAGTGATATTGGTGATGGTTACGCAGCCGCGTGTTGCCGCTGCGGCGCACATATATGTGCCTGCCTCAATCTGGTCGGGGATAATTGAGTAGCTTATGCCGTGCATGTAGCTAACGCCGCGGATCTTGATAACGTCGGTGCCTGCGCCGCGGATGTCGGCTCCCATTGAGTTGAGGAAGTTTGCAAGGTCAACGATGTGGGGCTCTTTAGCCGCGTTCTCGATTATAGTAAGGCCTTTGGCGCGGCACGCCGCAAGCATGATGTTCATCGTCGCTCCTACGGATACAACGTCAAGATAAACATGGCTGCCGACTAAGCCGTCCTCGCACTCAGCCTCAATGATAGCGCCGTCTACAAGTCTGGTTTCAGCGCCCAGAGCCTCAAAGCCCTTCAGGTGCTGGTCGATGGGGCGCACGCCGAAGTTGCAGCCGCCCGGAAGCGCTACCTTTGCCTTGCCGTATTTGCCCAGAAGCGCGCCCAGAAGATAATAAGAAGCGCGCATACCCCTTACAAGCTCGGTTATTGCGCTGCATGTGCCGATGTGAGTGGGGTCGATATATAAAGTGGATTTGTTGATCCTTCTAACCTTAGCGCCCATTTGCTGCAAAATTTTGCTGATGAGCGTAACGTCGCTGATGTTTGGGATATTTTCGATCTGGCAGGGCTCGTCGCAAAGAATCACCGCAGGGATGATAGCTACAGCCGCGTTTTTTGCGCCGCTGATGTTTACCTCGCCGAACAAAGGCTTACCGCCCGTTACTACAAACTTTTCCAATTGGTGTACACTCCAATGCAGATAGATTGTTTTGATTTAAAACTCGATATAAAGGAATCAATATATTGTGGTCAAAAAATTCAGACACACAAAATATATTACATTTTGATTAAAACACACTATAGGTTGTGGTTACATATGCGTAACGATACAATTCTCCTATAGAAAATGATACTACAAACTTGTAGTAAAGTCAACGTATTCTTAAAATTGTAACCGAATTTTGGCAAACTTGTACTCAAATTGTTAAAATGCTGTTATTTTTGTTTTTATATTGAACAAGCAATGTAATTCTTTGTTATTATTTCCTGAAAAGAAATAAAAAATTCGTTTATTTCCGTTCGAGAAATATTCGATTTTTAACAAATAATTAACTTTTTTCGTTAAAATAATGAAATCGTGAGCTATGTTGTTTTTCTCAATACCTATTATTATATGTGCGGCTTTCCGAAATACGGTATTTGTATTCAGGCGCGGCGGAAATTGAGATCCGCTTTAGTACGGCATAGCGTTTTATGTAAAATCTCCTAAAAAATAAAAAATATTTGCTTTCCCTTGGCTTTGTCACCTATTGCAAAAATAAAACCGATATGATACAATAAAATTGCAGCAATGCGGAATGCTAATAAAGGACAAGGAGGAGCAAAAGTGTTTGCCAGACTGAAGAATCTTGACGACAGAATATTTGACAATATCCCGAGGATTCATCGACCTGCAATAAACAAAATAATGGTAACTGCTTCAAAGCTCGGCAATGCGGGCATTGTTTGGTGGTATGTCTGCGCAATGTTCCTTATTATCCCCAAATGGCGCTACTCGGGACTTGTGATAATTTTCTCCATCGGCCTTACTTCACTGATGGGCGAGGGAATCATCAAGCACGCCGTTAAGCGTTTGCGCCCATGCAGCAAGCTTGAGGAGGACGACAAGCTTATCAACAATCCGCGCGCGTTCTATTCGTTCCCGTCAGGTCACACGGCTTCGTCGTTTTCCGTAACGACGGTCATTATCCTGAGCAGATGCCCCGTGTATGTATTCCTTCCGATTTTGATGCTTTCAATGACGATCGGTTTTTCAAGGGTGTATCTGAGAGTCCACTATCTTACCGATGTGGTAGTCGGAATGTTTTTGGGAATAGCCTGCGGCGTTGCGTCAATAATGCTGTTCCACGCAATTGTTCCCCAGGATCTGTTTTTTGCGGTTCAATAAAATGAATTATTTGCAGAGGTGATTTATTATCGCCTCTGCTTTTTTCTATTTACATTATATTGCGATAATGTTAAAATATAGATAAAGGCGGTGATTAATGATGACAGAAACAAAGTACACGGCTGATACAATAAAATATTTAAGGCTGCTTTCGGAAAAATACCCGTCAAAGCGTTCCGTTACGCGCGAGATTATCAATTTAAACGCTATCCTGAACCTTCCTAAGGGCACCGAGCATTTTATGAGCGACCTTCACGGAGAGTTTGAGGCGTTCAGACATATTTTAAACAACTGCTCGGGCGTTGTGCGCGAAAAGGTTGAAAAGCTTTACGAGGGCGTTCTCGGCAGTGAGGAAATAAAGGAGCTTTGCACACTGATCTATTATCCCGTTGAAAAGCTTCAGATGATGAAAAATTCCGGCGGAATAGACAGAGAGCAATACAGCGGAATACTTGAACACATGCTTGAAATAGCGCGCGTTCTGTCGTCAAAATACACGCGCTCAAAGGTCAGAAAGGCAATGCCGCCCGACTACGCTTACATTATTGACGAGCTGCTTCACGCCCAGAAGGACGAGGACGACAACCAGATAGAGTACCACAGAAACATTCTGGATACCATAATAAGCCTTGACGCTGACGATTTTGTGTTTTCGCTTGCGGGGCTTATCAAGCGGCTCGCCGTAGATCACCTTCATATCGTGGGCGATATCTTTGACAGGGGGGACTCTGCCGATAAAATAATAGATTTGCTGATGACATATCACTCGATCGACATAGAATGGGGCAACCACGATATTCTGTGGATGGGCGCCGCCGCCGGAAGCGAAGTCTGTATCGCGGGCGCTGTAAGAAACTGCGTGAATTACAACGCTGTGCGCACGCTTGAGAGCGGCTACGGAATCAGCCTGCGCAAACTTGCGCTGTTTTCGGAGAGGCTTTACCCCGATTTAGAGCCGATGAAGGCTATGCTTGCGGCTATAACCGTCATTCGATTTAAGCTTGAAGGGCAGCTTATCAGGCGCAATCCCGATTTTTTGATGGATGACAGGCTGCTGCTCGATAAGGTCGATTATAAAAATTTTACCGTTACTCTTGAAGGCGTTACATACAAGCTCAATACAACGCGCTTCCCGACGCTTGACGCTTCAAATCCATACGCGCTTACAGACGAGGAAAGCGGGGTTATCGCAGATCTTAAGGCGGCGTTTACGGGCAGCCCTCAGCTTAAAAAGCATATCGCTTTTCTTTACGATAACGGCGGAATGTACCGCGTGTTCAACGGCAATCTGCTGTATCACGGCTGTGTTCCGCTAAATGATGACGGCAGCCTAAAGAGCGTTTCGCTTTTCGGCGGCGCATACAGCGGCAAAGAGCTTTTTGACGTTGCCGAGCAAAAGGCGCGAGAAGCGTTTTTCGGCAAAGACAAAGAGCAGAGCAAGCTCGACTTTATGTGGTATCTGCACTGCGCCGAGAATTCACCGCTATGCGGACGGAAAACAAAGGCGTTTGAGCGCGCGTATATTAACGATGAAAGCGCCTGGATTGAAAACAAAAACCCGTACTACCGATATTATTATGAAAAGGAAACCTGCGAGATGATCCTTGCAGAGTTTGGCTTGGATTCGCCTATGTCGCATATCATAAACGGTCACACGCCTGTTCGGACGCTAAAGGGAGAGCTGCCTATCCGCGCCGAGGGCAGGCTGCTTGTCATCGACGGAGGCTTTTGCAAAAATTATCACGCAAAAACGGGTATCGCGGGCTATACGCTCATATATAATTCACACGGGCTGCGCCTTAAGGCGCATATGCCGTTTGAGAGCCTTGAGGAAGCCCTGCGCGAAAACAGGGATATCCACTCCAGCTCGGAAATAGTTGAGACCGAGCAGCGCCGCGTAATGGTGTTCGCCACCGACGACGGCGACGCTATCCGGAAGGACATTGCCGATTTATGTACGCTGCTCGATTTTTACCGCAGCGGTAAGTTAACACCCAAGGATTGATCTTATAATTAACCCATGAAATTTGCACAAAAATATTGAAATGGTTTCCGAAATATATTATAATTGTAATATTATATGGGAGGAGGTTTGCAGATGGACTATCCCAATAACGAATACAAGCAAAAAAACAGACCGTTTTTTGACGACGAGGCATTGGAGAGGGAGTTTTCAGATCCTCAGCTTGCTTTGGATTATGACGGAGAGATAGTTTTTTATGACGAGGATGTTCCTCCAAAGCAGATTCCGGGCGCTGCGCAGGGCGGCAAGCCCCCTAAAAAGAAAAAGGGCGTTGTATTTTTGATAATTGCCTGTGTGCTGCTTGTGTGCAGCGCGGTGTTTGCTGTTTTGATGTTTATGAGAATGATGAACAACGCCGATGAAGGCGAGGCAGAAACTGCTTCGCCCACCGCTGTTACGGAGGCTGTTACAACGGAACCTGCCTCAACAGCCGAAACTACCGAGGCTGTTACGGCTCGGGAACCGAAAGAGACCATTCCGCCGCGCGTTACCGATCCTGCTGTAACGGCGCCGACGGGCATTATCGACTCAACGATCGGGGTTGGAACAGTACCGGCGGAATCTCAGCCGATCACGTTCGGAATTACCCGCTAAGATAATCAACATATACTATAAACCGATAACGCACACGGAGGTGCTTTATGAATTGTCCAAAATGTAATTATCCCGCTGCGCCAAACCAGAAGTTCTGCGAGAATTGCGGAGCTCCTATCGCGCAGGTTCAAATCGATGTAGAAAGAACTATGGCGGCGGATGTTGATGATATCCCGGCAGTTCCTCAGCAGCCGGAGCAGCCCGCTTGGCAACCACCTGCTCCACAGGCGGCGGAACCGCAGGTGCAGCCCGTTCCACAGGCGGTTGAGCCTCAGGTGCAGCC
>CAZVSQ010000116.1:0-5583 GCA_964629925.1 uncultured Ruminococcus sp. | reverse complement strand
TATAAAAAATGACAGCAAGCAATTGCCTGCTGCCAGATATCTATTAGATTATTTGCCCGATCGGAAACGGAACGTCAAACTCCGCAAAATAGCTTTGAATCAGCGTTGCGTCGTCAATTGAAACCTTGCCGTCTTGGTTAGTATCTGCCGCTTTGATTTGAAGCTCGTTAAAAGTCTGATACTCCGCCGTACAGCGCTGGATAGCGGTAACGTCGTTTATATTCAACTCGCCGTCGCAATTGGCGTCTCCGAGAACTTCGCTGTCAATAAGCTCATACGGAATACCCTTTTCCTTGACAAACCGAAAAGCGTATGAGTCAAAATAAACTCCGAGAGTCAGGTTATTCGCGTTATAAAATGCGTTTGCTGCAATATCGGTTACGGTTTGAGGCACTTCAAGATATGCAAGGCTTTGACATTCGGCAAATGCAAGATTACCTATTGAAGCAAGCGACTCCGGAAGGTTGATCGTCTGCAAATTGCGGCAATTATAAAATGCCTGGGCTTTGATCGCTTCGATATTGGTGCCGAGCGAAACAGAATCAAGAGCGGTGCAGTTCTGAAAAACGCTCTCCGAAACTTTCTTTAGCTGCTGAGGCAGAGCGATTTTTTTGATCCCGGTACAGGCGTAAAAAGCGCCGTCGCCGATTTTTGTAATATGACTTAGCTCGGCAAACTCAACGGAGCTGATTTTTTTGTTCTGCAAAAAAGCGTTGTCATCAATTGAGGTGATGAATGCATTTCCGAGCATTACAGGAAATACAAGCTCTGTTTTTTCACTGTCACATCCGTGGATAGCAACAGCCTCATCCCCCTCCATCCAAAAATAATACCCGTTTGAAGTAAGATAAGAGCTTGCGTTTGCAGAAAGTATCGAAGAAAACGCAAAAATAAGCATAAGTATCGATGACAATATTCTTTTGATTATTTTCATGTTATTGCCTTTCATGTCACAGCGAGGAGCCGCGTATTGCAGCAGCTCCCCGCTGATGAGTATTAACCTAAATCGCCGTCGAATTCGCTGCCCTGAGAACCGCTGTTTTCATCGCCGCTTCCCGTAATTAGAGGATTGTTTTCATTTTCCTCAAGCATTTCTTCAAAACAAATTTTTCGAATACTTATTTCGGGAGTATTATAATATTTTTTCATTTTACACACCCCATGATCAACTGTTAAAGCTATATTCAGCTGTTGCGATATCATAAAGATTGATATATACCGGCTGGCTGAGCACAACTTCACCGCTTCCCTCTTTGATCATGTATGAATATACTTTGATCACAAAGAGCGCGTTGTTTAATTCGGTTTCTCCTGTGTCAGCATTTTGTTTTGTGGTATTTCCAAAGCCCTGGAACAGCTCAAGACGGTTTTTGTTTGTCAGCTTGGTTTTGTCAATCGTCTGATAAATCAGCGTTCTGCCGTCGCACTTATCAGCTTTGCTCTTGATCGACGCCTTGAGATTGTCAAGATCGGTTTCATAGTCGATTTCCTGAAGATCCTCCGCAAAATTCATTGCGGCTTCCTCTTCAAGCTTGTCACAAACCTCAAATACCACGCCGCAGGTATATGGGATGCTGTCTCCCCAATCCTCGCTGTTAATGAGCTTTCCGTTGTCGCGGAAGGCAACCTCAAAGTCAGCGTAAAGTCTGTCGGTAGCAGCTGTCTTTTCGTTATTCTCATCTGTCCACTGATTGCGGCTGTACTGCAGCAGGCTGAGCGACGCGGATTTCGGCTCGCTTGTAACCGACATCTTGCCTTCATAAACAGGTGTGATTGTGTAATCGCCCATAGCAGCGTAATTGAACTTACGGCTGTAACATCTGGTTATTTCCTGCATTTCTTCGCCGCCGTTTTCAGCATTCTTTTCGATCTTCCAATAGCTGAATTCGTTATCGTCGGAATCCTTTTCATCTGCAAAGATATAACTTCCGTCAGCCTTATATGACTCGCCGTCTTCACTGTCAACCTTAACGATTGTTCCGTAAGGAACGCTTCCACGCTTAGACGGTACATTTTCATCGTCGGTAGTCTTATAATTGATTACAACGGGCTTATCTGTCTGGCTGTCGGAAACTACAGCCGTGGGATTGCCGCTGCTGTCAACATCTCTTACGATTCCTTCGTCTGCATCGCCTTGCCATCTGAAATCCGCAGAGAAGTTGCTCTCGAACGGAGCCTTGCCCATGATGAAGTCCTCTGAGAGAACGATCTTGCCTTCGCTGTTCATAAAGCCCTGGGCTTCCTGAATTGTCAGAGAACCGCTTGAATGATAGGTCTTTTCCTCACCGTAACGGTCTGTGAAGTTGAAATCAAGGTTGTAGCGGTAGAGGTCGTAGTAAACGTCTACATAGATAACGCCCGAGTCGGGAGCGTCGCTGGTGAGCGCGTAATCGGTGCTGCCGTTGTCGCCGTCGGATTTTGTGAAGATAAGCGATTCGCTGTACTGATTATCAACATCGGTTGAAGCGTAGCGTCCCTTTACCTCTGCTATCTTATAATTTGAAGGAGGCAATACGTTGAAGTACAGGTAAGAGTCAGCGTAAGCCGAACCGATAATTGTTCCCTCGGTGGTGAGGCTGAGGCTGTCGACATTCTCGTTTTCTGAATTTATAAGCTGGATCGCCTCGGTTTTAGCGTTGTTCTTAGCAGTTACCGTTACCTCGCCGTGAGAAAGCTCATCACAGAGCTGATAACCGTCGCCCATCATAATGTAGTGCGATACGATCAGGCGTGAGGTTTTGGGATCGTCTTCCTTTCTCAAGCGAATATCCACATCAATATCCGACTGGATATCATTTAGATATATGGTAATTACTCCTGTTTCCTCACTAAGGCTGTAAAGCGACGGATCGATAGCCAACATGTTGTCACGCGCGTCGCCGTACAGAATGGCGTCAAGCTCATAATACTTTGTTTCACCCGCGTTGTTTACATAGGTTTCGGGAACGATGATAAGCTGTCTGCTGGAGCCGCGGTCGGTATAGAAGCCGTTCATAAAGCGAGTATTCTCGATAAACGGAGCTCCGTCAACTGTGTCGACATAAACTTCACCGCGCGCTATATGACTGCTGGAGTTGTTTTCATTGTTGAATGAAACCGTAACCCTTGGCTCTGAATAATAAACGTTGATAGTGTAGAACGTCTTGTAAATAAGAAGCTCGTAGGTGTAAACTCCGTTGTCCTTTGATTTAGGCGACATAGTGAAGGTGTAGCCCGAAAGATCGATTACCTCAACCTTGCTTACGATCTGGTTTGGCGCGGGAGTAACCGTAAAGTTCAGATATTGATCAACATATGAAGTACATGTCAGGTTAGCGATTCCCGTATTAGCCGAGGTAAAGATAGGAAGTCCTACAGAATCGACCTCATCGGTGCCGAATATCAGCTTTCTGCCGCTCTTGTTGCACATTACAACTGTGCCGTCGGTGGGTTCATTAGCATCAACGATCTCATTGCGGTCGTCGCGCTTGAACTGAGCAAGATTGATCGTTGCCTCAGTTTCGGGATCGGGCTTAGGCTCAACCGTCGGAGAATTGATGTCGCGTTTGAAAATAACATGCGTCAGGTGCGAATTATCAAAGCTGTATGTATCCTCGGGATTAAGCTGATACCAGTAGAAATACCTATAATACTGCTCTTTTGTGTATTCAATATCAAAGGTGATATTATCGCCGTTAGCGGTAGCCTCCTGTATTTGATAAATCGTCGTTGTTCCGGCGTGACCGTTTCCGGAGGTGCGGTTAACGGTAAGCTGCGTTCCGTCTGATTTATAAGCGGAAACAGATTTTATTCTGTTGCTGCCCTTTGTTTCCACGCTGAACTGCAGCTTATAGCCTTGGTTGATACCCGTTGTGCTGTTCCACTTATAGGTATCGCCGTCTTTGACAGATAAATCACTTATCCACGAGCTGGTAGTCTTTGAAACATGCTTGCCGTAGGTGTAAAGCAGAAACTCGTCAAACATTTTTCCGTTATCTATAAACGGATTTGAAAGAACGCTGTTTTCAGGGGTATCATACGCCGTGACGTTGATTATCTCCAACTGTGTACTTGTATTGGACTGGTCGGTTTGGGATGTTGTGTGCTGATAAACCGTTAAACTGCTGTCCAATGCGTAATATACGTTGACCTGCATCTGCTGGGAACGTGAATAGCAGGATGCATAATAGCTGGCAGTCTGATAGAACTGATAGCAAAGCCTGTTTGAGTTTGAATCAAAATACGAATAATACCTCAGTGGTTTAGGTCCGTTCATTCCGTAATTATCCGCTTCGAGCACATTTCCGTCGCGGTCAAGAGGAACTGCGGTAACGCCCGACAGCATATATCCGGGCTTTGGCGTAGGCTTGATATAAGCGCCTGTATAAGTGCTTTCTGTCAGCATCCAACGGGTTTCCGAAGCCTTGCTGACTGTATAGCTGCTCTCAAAGTTTTCAACGTTATCTAACAGCGAATAATAGTTTTGGGGATAATACTTTGTAAAGTATTTTTGACGGTACGCGTCGGTATTGGTTGTGTTTGAATACTTATCAACAAATACGCGGAAACCGTCGTCATCGGCAACCGGAGCAACCGTTCCGTCGGCACCGATAATATACTGATTAACTACGATCGGCGTGTATGTTTCGGAGATGCTCATATGTATGTCAAGACCGTATTCCGGAAGAGCCATAACAAATGTAGTAGTGACCGCCTGCTTCATCTCGGCATAATCGGGATCGTTGTCATAATACTTGTAGCCGTACTGAGCTACAGGCTTCTGAGTCAGTATCTGATTATAAAGCGCCTCGTCGCCGTCAATAAATGTGGTGTGGCTATCCTCGGTTTCATTCTCGGTTGAGTTTCCGATATGGTACAGGAACGAGAACATCTTTTCGCCTGTAGTCGCGTTATTGACGGTATATTTAAAGTTTGAATATACAAACTTTGAGTTTTTCATTGCGTCGGCATCATGGTCTTTAGACGCATAGATACCCATTTTAACCGTCAGAGGAGTATCAACATTTGCCGATAGGTCGTCAGCGGTCGTAAGAGTTGCTGCGCTATCCTCAAGTATAGCCTGAACATAACCGTTGCTGTTATCCTTGATGGCGCCCCAAAGCTGAACGCCGGGGATCAGATAATCGGTTGAGAGCGGTTGGTCAAGTGTAAATTTTACGGGAGCAAATGTAGCGTCCGTACCGAACTGAACGTAGATGATAAACGACTTGGTTGTGATTTTTCCTGTATCGTCGTCATCATCAACACCGCCGGGAAGCTCGATTGTATATGTATTTTCCTGACCTTCAACCGGCTCAAATACAAGATTGGGAACCTCGGTATAGCTGCCGGTCACATTACCCTCGGAATCGGTGGTGATATCAGTCATCTGGTTAACAGTTTTTAGTCTGTTCTCATCAACGACAAACGCCTTAACATCCATCAGCTTATAGGAGCTTGCGGGTGTTGCTGTAAGCGTCAAAGTTCTTCCGTCAATAATAGCATTATAGCTATCTGAGTAATTTTCATAAACTGAACTTTCGCTGGTGTAATAATATCCTTGCTCTTTTTGTCATACCAGTTTTTTAGTTTACAAAAATCACA
>CAZVSQ010000115.1:874-5583 GCA_964629925.1 uncultured Ruminococcus sp. | reverse complement strand
TTTTTTATTTTGCGATTCTTTGCGCTTGACAAAGCATCTTATTTGCGATAAAATAATAAAATGAAATGTCTCAGTAGCTCAGTAGGATAGAGCGTTCGCCTCCTAAGCGAAAGGCCGGGGGTTCGAATCCCTTCTGGGACGCCATAAATAAAGGATACCTTTTGGGGTGTCCTTTATTTTTTCTTCTTTATTCCAAATGCCGAGTTCCTATGCTCCATGAAAAGCCGCAGTACGGTCTGTCTTTTTCAGAGGCAACCATTATTCTGCTGCACACCTTTGACTTTGTTTTATCGTTGACCTTATCCCCCATCGACAAAAACTCGCTCATCACCCAGTCTGCCGCTTTGCTGAATGAAGAAAACTCCATTTTTTCGCTGCCCTTGACCGCGCATATCCGCCTTTTCAGCTTAGGAAGCTTCGCTCCGCTCTGATACTCGGGGAACGGACACTCGGTTACGACCTCATTTTGAGATTTTTCGTATATCTCTTTTAAAAACAATGCGTCGGTAAGCGAATTGTGGTTCTGCTCAACGCTTTCTCCGCGATAATAGCTGACTACCTTTTTCAATGCGATGCTGTGCTTGAGCGAAAAGTGCTTTCTAACATCGACCGAGAAGTCAATAAGCGCGGCTCGCACAACGCTGAGCCCCATTTGAGCCTCGAAGGTGTGCAAATGCTGCAGGGTACGCTCCAGAAAATGCGCGTCGCTGTCTCCGTAGCAGTAAAAGCTGACGACAGAGGTTTTGTCGAGCCATTCGAGCAGCCGTGTAAACGCCTCGTCAGCCGTGGGAGCACGCAAAAGCTCCTCACGGCTTATTCCGGTTAAATTAAGGATAAACTCCGTGATTCTTTCGGGGCTTTCGGGCTGAACAAGCGTATAGAACCGCCTGTCGTTTTCGTCGACGCAGCCTATGGAGATGATCTCGCCCGAAAACTGCGTAGCCTCAAAATCAATAAAATATTTCATATAAATGTCCTTTTGCCGCTGTTTGTCATCCGTCAGTCGTCGGATTCCGTCCAGCAGCTCATTTTGCTTTCGTCAAGCCCGATGTTGCGCGCCCTGAACGTCGGGTTAAGCCTGCGCTTTTTCTGCGACTCAAAATCTTTTAGCGCTTTGATGGCGATTCCCGAAAGGATAAGACAGCACGGGATATTGATAAGCGTCATGCCGCCCATTGTGATATCCGCCATTGTCCACGCAAAGTCCATTGGGACAAGAGCGCCTAAAAAGATTATAAGCACACAGAACGAGTAAAATATGCGCATAAATACCTTTGACGGCGTCTTTTTGTGGTTGAGATACGCAAGCGCGTTATCAACATAATACAGGTTTCCGATAAGCGTTGTGAACGCAAACAGCACCATAGCCACGGTGATGAAAACGGGGCCGAAATCGCCCAAAACGGTTGACACTACCTTTTGAACATACGGAGCGCCGGCGTAATTGTCATCGGCAATTCTTGCGACGCCCGAGCTGATGCACATAAGCGCGGTGGCCGTGCAGAGGAGCATTGTGTCGATATATACGGAGATCGTCTGAACCAAGCCCTGCTTTACGGGGTGGGTCACATCCGCAGAAGCCGAGGCGTTTGGAGCCGAGCCTACGCCCGCCTCGTTGGAGTACAAGCCGCGCTTGATTCCGTAAACAAGGCACGAGCCGGTAAATCCGCCGAAGATCGCGCGGAAGTTGAACGCGTCCTCAAAAATAACCGCGAAGGTATCGGGGATATTTGAGGTGTGAGCGAAGATAATGATAAGAGATACAAGCACATAAGCTATTCCCATAACGGGCACTACCTTTTCGGTAAGACGGACGATACGCTTGCCGCCGCCCATTACGCAGAACCCTACGGCTACGGCGAGCACCGCGCCGACAATAACGGGCGTCCACTGAGTATCATAAAAATCATATGCCTGGAACGTGCTTTGAAGATTATATGAACAAAGCAGATTAAACCCGAACGCGTATGTAGCGATAAGAAAAACGCAGAAAATTGCGGCTACGACCGGCAGCTTAAGCGCCTTTTCAATATAGTAAGCAGGGCCGCCGAAATAATTGCCGTCCTTGTCCTTTTGCTTGAATATCTGCGCGAGGGTGCTCTCGATAAACGCGGACGACGCTCCGATTATGCACATAAGCCACATCCAGAAGCAGGCTCCGGGGCCTCCCAAGCAAATAGCGGTAGATACGCCGACGATATTGCCGGTTCCTACTCGCGACGCGGTTGAAACCATAAGCGCCTGGAACGAAGAGACCTTTTGCTTTGACGAGGGCTTTTCAACTATCAGCTTGCACGCCGTGCCGAAAAGCCTTATCTGAACACCGCGCGTTCTGAATGTAAAAAACAGTCCGGCAGCCGCAAGTACAATTATCAGTATCGGGTAATACATCACTTCATCTATCGAGTCAAAAAACCTCATTATCGCGTCCATAGATCTTCCCTCCGTTCATTTATACTTTATAATATCACATTTTACGGTAAAAAAACAAGCTTATATTTATATATTTTTAACAAAGAAAAAGGCCGGCTGAAAAGCCGACCAAATTTTTAATATATATGCCTTATTATCCTTCCTCCGAATGCGGATGTCTGTCGCGGACTACAGTATCGTGGGTGTCGCGGAACAAAAGCGAAATACACCAGATAGCAGCCAGAGCAACTACGATATAGATGATCCTGCTGATAACTCCGGTCTGTCCGCCGCCGATAAAGCCGACCAAATCGAACTGGAAAATTCCGATGCTGCCCCAGTTAAGCCCGCCGATAATCAAAAGCGTCAATGCGATTTTATCTAACATTCCAACTCCTCCTTATAGAATGATAGTAATAGTATTGACGCAAATCCCGGTTTTATTCAAAATTTACGGCAAAATAAAAATCATGCCGACAATAAGAAGCCCAAGTCCGATAACAACGCCTCCGAAGATCCTGCTGACCTTTATCGCGTTTTTAAGCTTGCGCTTTTTTATCATTCCCTCGGTGGGCATAGGGAGCAGAATAAGCATTATTCCCAACAGCACGCAGCAAGCCGCTGCCATCGGAATGCCTACAAGCTTATTGAACGCTCCGAAAAACAGCCCTATCGGGATACCGAAAACAAAAATGGTGTTTAATACCATAAATTTTTTTGAGTGGCGCTCGCTGTCATCATAATACTTTTTGTATCTTTGCTCGCATTCCTCGCAGCAAAACTGCTCAAAATACGTTATTTCCTTGGCGCAGTAGTCACATTTTTTCATATTATTCCCTCTTTCCCGCTTATTATAGCACGAATCGTTTTTTATTTCAACGTTTTTATAGTCAACCTTTTTCACCAGTGCGGTTGACAAATAGTTTTTGACGATATATAATGTCAACATAAAGTAAAAGGAAGGTTGACAATATGAATAAATCGAAAATCAATATCCGTAAAACGACGATATCCGTCACTCAAACGGCGGTATGCGCGGCGCTTTTGTGCGTGCTCTCTCCACTGTCGATACCGACGGCTTTCAATATAGCGTTTACCCTGCAGGTATTTGCGGTAATACTTATCGCGTTGATTCTAAAGCCTCTGCAGGCTTTGGCGGCTCAGGTGGTTTATACGGTAATAGGCTTGATAGGTCTGCCGGTTTTTGCGGGCTACCAAAGCGGCTTGGGTGTAATTGCCGGACCTACGGGCGGATTTATTATCGGTTTTATTATCGCGGCTTTTTTTGTGAGCCTGCTCAAAGGCAAAGGCGAAGGCAAGCTGACGCTTGTGCGCTATATACTTGCGGCGGTTTTAGTCGGTATTCCCTGCATTTATCTTCCGGGTATAATCGGGTTTATGAACTTTTCGGGATATGATTTCGCCGCGGCGTTCAAGCTTGTTGCCGCCGCGTTCATTCCCGTTGACCTGATCAAGTGCGCCGCCGCTTCGCTTATTGCCCTGCCTGTAAACGCGGCGCTGAAAAAAATAGGATAATAAATGAAAAATCCCTGCTCGTGTGAACAGGGATTTCGTTTATTTACCTTGCCGTAAAGTCCATTGCGGCGTCGAGAACCGAGATCTCGCCGTAATCGGCGGCTCCGGCAACGCCCGTGTAGCGGAACGCGGCTGTCAAATCGCCGTCGGCGTTGTAGTAATACTCTACCTTGGAGAGGTTTTCTTCCGAAAGGCTTGAATTTCTTGCGTCCTCAACTACCTGCACATAGTTGCCCGTTGCTTTTGAAGCCATATCGTTAAATATAACGTTGATTTTGTCCTTTACCATTCCCTCAATATCCTGAGCGGAGGCGTTGGCAACAGACAGGACCTCGGATTTTGAAAGAGCCTTGCCTGTGGTGACGTCAAAGTTATACACACTGAAATAGCTGTTCGGCGTGTCGGTGCTGCGCGATTCAAGCGCGAGACTGAGCACCTTGCCGTTGAGGAACGCAACGTAGTCGATCCTGCCGAGCGGATGTCCGCCAGCCACCGCTTCCTCGTTATCCTCAAGGAACTTTGAGTAATTGCTCATTATTTCAGTGTTGGCGTTCTGAGCGTCGTCGCCTAAAAGAGTGAGCTGCGGAATGCGGTTCGGCATGTTGTCCTCGCCGTTGTACTCCTCGCCCGTAATAAGGAATTTATTAGTGCCCGGAAGGCTTTTTTCGATTTTTGTAATTACATAATCCTCAGCGGTTTTTTCCTCAACCCCTGTTGTGGCTTCGGTGGGAGCCACAGTATTGTCGTCAAATGATATCAGG
>CAZVSQ010000115.1:0-864 GCA_964629925.1 uncultured Ruminococcus sp. | reverse complement strand
GCTCACCTTACTTGTGCTGCTGCCCTGGGGAGGATTTGCCTGAGTCGGATCGGTTGTTTTGCTTGCGCTGCCGCCGTTGCAGGCGCACATTGCAAGAGCCGTTAATGACGCTAAAACCGCGCAAAGAACTTTTTTCATGAAGTTACCTCTTTTCATATTGGATTAAGAACAGTATATCATACCGATTGTTATTTTACAAGGCAAATATTGCTATATTATTGAACATATTTTCAAAACATGCTATACTTTTAAAAGAATAAGTTAAGGATCGTCTGATATGAAAATATCTTTGAAGGACAATAAAACAGCAGCCTGTGCCGCGGCGGTTTTCTGCACCCTGCTTTGGGGCACGGCGTTTCCTTTTATAAAGCTGGGCTACAGCGCCTTTTCCGTAGAGAGCGGCGATATAGGCAGCATGCTCCTTTTCGCGGGGCTTCGCTTTTCGCTTGCGGGTATTTTGGTGATATGCTTTTTATGCGCAAAAAGCAGCCGGCTTGCGCTTCCGCAAAAGGGCGAGCTTTTTCCCATTTTACTGCTCGGAACCGTGCAGACGACAGGGCAATATCTTTTCACCTACTGCGGGATAGGCTATACAACAGGCGCAAACACCTCGATAATCACCGCCTGCGCGTCGTTTATCACCGTTCTTGCCGCTCCGCTTTTCTTTAAAAATGACAGGCTCACGCTGTTAAAGCTTCTCGGCTGCGCTTTGGGCTTCGGCGGCGTTCTTGTAATTAACGGGTGCGGCGGATTCGCTCTGTCAACTCTGTTCGGCGATATTCTTATTTTCTGCTCAACGGTATTTGCAGCGGGCGGTGATTCCTACTACACCAACAAGATGCCGCTGTTGCGCGTGGCCGAGAT
>CAZVSQ010000114.1:1600-5705 GCA_964629925.1 uncultured Ruminococcus sp. | reverse complement strand
TCAAAGGCAGGAATACGGTTATCGAGAGCCCCGATGTCAGGATAACGATCAGGTACGCAGCGGCGCAAATCGGAAGATTGATCGCGCAGATCATTAGGCAGGACGAGGCGTCGTCCCAATTGCGCAGCCCGAAAAAGCCCGCGGCGATTTGTACGATAGCGCAAAGCAGGCTGACCACCGAAAAGGTCTGCAGCAGGGAGAGCAGCCGTATATAGCGGTTTGTGTCGCCGTAGGCAAACAGCACGGTTTTTACGCCGCCCACGGCGGAAAACGCGCCGCAAAGGATCATAAAGATGCAGGCGATCAGGAAAAGCTTTGAGGAATCTTTAACTTTATTTTTCATATTCATTCTCCTTTATCTATTTATTTGCTTGAGCAATGGTTTGCCTTTTAGCCGTCTCGCAAAGTGAAACAAATACAATGAACAGCGGAGTTGCTATAGGCAGGGCGATGTTTACGACCGCCTGAGCCAAATAAGCCACAACTGCCGAGGCGAAAACAAGTGCTATCGGGTTCTTTTTTGCAGCGCGGAAGGCGCTGACAATTGCGCTTCCCACAAAGGTAAGGTAGGACAAAAGCCCCAAAATACCGATGTTGAGCAGGTAGTTGATATACTCGTTATGCGCCGCGTCCGTTGAACCGTCGCCGAAGCGTTCCGCAAGCTCCCCAAAATACGGTGAGAAGGTATAGAACAGCGTTTCGGGACCCGTGCCGAAAAGCTTATTGAAAACGTTAAAGCCCCCAAACGCCTCAAGCGACTTGTTCCACATGAAGCCTCTGTGAGTGCCCCACGCGTCGGAATACCGCAGAACGCGCTCCATTTCTCCCAAATCGGCAGTGGTGTTAATGAAGGTAAAGTAAATGATAGTGCCAAGCCCGGCAAGCACCGCTATGCCGAAAAGCGAACCGAGCGCGATCGGCACAGCCAAAGGAAAGCGGCTGATTTTTGTCTTTAGCGTTACAATATACAGCGCCGCTGTAATTACGGCCAGAGCAGCGATCACATAGAATGTGGCGTTTGAAAGCATTATCTTATACGGGACAGCGCTCAGTTCCTTGTAGTGTTCGCCGCTTAAAAGCGAGATAAGCCAAAGCAGCTTTACGCTCAGGAACATAACGGTGATCGCCAGCAGGAATTTGCGCAGCTTTATCGGATCACGCGAATACGCCGTTGTAAATACCATTATAAACGCGCCTAAGCCGAGCACGACCGAATCGCTGTCACAGATTACCGCCGCCATTGAACCGAGCACGGTAATCGAAAGGTACACCGCCCTGCACCATAGCTTTTTGGTGTACACAAACATGGAAATAATAACAGGAAGCGTTACGCATATTACGCTTGAGAACATGTTTTTGTTTCCGATGGTCGTCATAAACTCGTTATAGAAGCGTATGTCGCTCTGGTCGGAGCTGCCCTTGAACGTTTCAAGTATTCCGAGAGGGTCAAGGTAAAAGCCGTTCAGCACCGCAAGAAGGTAAATGATCCCGCTTGCCGCAGTCATCGCAATGAAAACATACTCCTTAAAGCGGAAGCACCGCGTAATGAGGAAATAAACCGCAGCGTAAAACAGCATGAGTATCAGCCCGTTGTTGCGCCCGTGCAGATTGCCGATTATGCTCGTTTCGCCCGTGACTGCCATGTCGATATGCTCCGAAAACGCGGTCGAAACAGCGCATGTAAGAATAAACGCTATTACCGCCCAGTCGGTGAAGCTCATCATGTTCAAAAGCGTCCGCGCCGATGGATCGGGCTTTTTTGCGTCCTTAGAGGACTTTGTGACAAGCAGCATTATCTCGGCTATCACCGCCAGAGCCGTTATCACCAAAAAGAAGTAGTATTTTTGGTGGCGTATCGAACTGAACCCGTGCGCAAAGCTGATGAACGGAAATGTGTCGGTAAAGGTTGTGTTTACATACAGCGGAAATAACGTAAACACGATCACAAGATAATAGTTGCATATTATGTTTGTAAGCGTGTACCGTTCGTGAAGCGGTTTAACGGTTTTTTGTTTGTTTTTTGAATTGCCCATAAAACAGCCTTTCACAAGTTAATTAATAAATATAATTTTAACCCTTTGTGATATAATTGTCAATCGAAAAACTATTGTAATTCTCTTTTTTTATGTTATACTTAAGGTATCAAGTGCAGACAGGCTGTGATAATATGAAAAAACTTATAATAATCGGATTCGACGGAACAATCGCCGACACCGCTCCGGGTATCCTTTACTGCATGAACACCACCGCTCTTTCAATGGGTTATACTCCCGTTTCGCATGAAGAGCTTTACGGCGTTATCGGCGTTTCGCTTGAGCAGGGGTTTATGAAGCTGTACGGCATGAAAGAGGATGAGATAGAGTACGCAATGAACCAGTACAGCAAGCTGTATTCGATCAAAGGCGAGGAGATGATCCTCATTTACGACGGTATCGACGACTCGCTCAAAAAGCTTAAAGAAAGCGGATTCAAGCTTGCTATCGTTACTCAGAAAAACGAAAAATTCATCAACAATATGCTGGGCGTTTATAATTATATAGGCGACCTGTTCGACACGGTATGCGCGACAAACGTCGAGCGCGATATGACCAAGACGGATATGCTGTTAAAGGTCTGCGCCGATTTGGAGGTGGAGCCTTCCGACGCCCTGTTTGTTGGCGACAGCTACGTTGACGCCGAGGCGGCACAGGAGGCAGGCGTTGACTTTGCCGCCGTTCTCTACGGCTGGGGCTTCCGCAAAAAGGCGGACGCCGAGCAGTATGACTGCCGCGAATACATAAACACCGCCCGTGAGCTGGGCTATAAGCTGCCCTTGATAGAATGAAACGTGACGTTCCATCCAAAGCCGCCTTTGGAGAACAAGATGTAATATAAAAGTTTCTGCAACGGCGTGTCTAAACTCGCGGGAACAAAAGCTTTCTCATATATAAATTGTATGATTCGTGTACTGTTCGTCGCGTCACGCGACCGCCTTTGGAAAAATCGGTTTGTAAGGATAGCTCGGTATAACGGCGCATTATATCTCGCGGGAACAAAGGGTTTGTCAATTGCAAATGTATGATTCGCGTCATGGGTCAAGCGTCACGCTGCCGACAGTCAGTCTTTTTTTTCTTCAACGTTTTAAGATACGCCTTTTGCTCGGGCGTTATGCGGCAGCTTTCAACCGCTTTTTGGATCGCCTTGTTGTGCGTAAAATCGTCAAGCACGCCGCTTTCGATAAACGGAACCACCGCTTCGTACTGCTTTGCGAGCGCCGTGGCGAAATACCACGCCCTCATCATGTTTACATAGTATTCGTCTGAGCGGATCTGCGCTGCGATTTGCGGATACTCCTTATCAAAGGCTTCGTCAAGGAAGTGCTCCATAAGCATTCCCACGCCGAAGCGCACGGTGTAGGTTTTGCCGCTTCCGATCCAACTGTTAATAAGCGGCAGCAGCTCCGTTTTGTGCTTTTTGAAAACCTTTGGCGAAAGCTGGTCGCAGGTCGCCCAGTTGTCAATGTAAGGAAGAAACTCACAGACCTGCTTTACGCAGAGTTCAAAATCCTTTGTAAGTGAAATAATAAAGGCGTGAAGCTGATTCTCGTCAAAATAACGGTGAGGAAGAGCGCTTAAAAAGCTGTTCACATCGCTTCGCTTTGCAAGCTCCTTTGCAAGGGCGCGAAGCTCGGGAGTGCGCACGCCGATAACGCTGTCCCGGTCGACCGTCGGGATAAGCTTGCTTTGAAAATCCCGGTATGGGATATCCTGCTTCTCAAAAAGCATTGAGATGATTTCGTTTTGTATCATGTTTTCACCGCTTTCGTTTTTAGTCATCTGTTGACAATTCTCCGCAGGTTAGTTAAAATGATTAAAAATATGACAAATTTGAAGGTGCATTATATGACAGTCAGAACACGAGCTATTCTTTCGCTCATCATCAACGCAGGGGTGTTTTTGGCGACAACGACAATAGTTATCACGTCGCTTTTTATAAAGAGCGAGATACTTGAACACAGCTACCATACCTTTATGTTTTTTACCACCGACTCAAATATTCTTACGGCGATAGCCTCTGCGCTTGTTATGATCTGCGACATAAAAATTCTTCGGGGCAAGCGGACAAC
>CAZVSQ010000114.1:0-1590 GCA_964629925.1 uncultured Ruminococcus sp. | reverse complement strand
GGACAACCGTGGCGCGCGCTTTTACGCTGCTTAAATATGCTGGCGTTGTAGGGCTTATGCTGACGTTCTTCACCGTGCTCTGCCTGCTGATCCCCATTTACGGAATAGCTATGGAATGGGGCGGAACAGGGCTGCATATGCATGTTCTTGCTCCGGTGCTGTCATTTGTGTCGTTTGTGTTTTTGGAGCAGCATACAAAGCTGAGCCTGTCCGACGCAGTTATCGGAATACTGCCCGTAATTATTTACGGCGCGGTGTATTTTGCGCAGGTCGTGATTCTGAATAACTGGATGGACTTTTACGCGTTCAACAGCGGCGGAAGATGGTACCTTATAATGCCGTTCATTATTGCGATCTCATTTGCGATGAGCCTGTTTATAAGGTTTTTGCGCAACAAAGTAAGAGAGCGCACAGAAGGCTAAAACCTGTTGATAACGGCAAAAAACTTATCGGTGAGATGATCGAGTAAGCTGTGCAGATTGCTTTTTATCTCATTTATCCTTTCAGCCGTGCCCGAAATCAACGAGGCGGCTATGTATAGCAGCAGTACGGCAAATGCCGCGGCGACAAACAGGAAGCCGAGCAGCGAGAACAGCGCAGTAATGATATAAAATACAGCGCTTCTGCGTTCCTTCGGAACCGCGCCGATAATTCCGCCGAGCAGAATTATGTTAAACAAAAGGCTGAAAATCAAAAGAACGGGGAAATACAAAAAGCCGCTTATCAGGCAGAGCGCGCCGCCCAAAAGAAAGAACAGGCTGAACAGAATTGAGTTGAGCCCGAATTCTATTACCGAATCGGCGAGCACGGTTTTCGCCTTTGTTTTTCTCATAAACAGTTTTACGCAGCAAAAGCGTATGAAAACATAGGTGAACGCAAAAACCGCCGCTGTAATAAAGCCCAAAACAAACGCCGCGCCGGGTTCAAACAGCTTTACATACTTAAAAAGATTTGCTTTTGTATATTGAACGGTAAAGTCTTTTTCCGCGCTGTACAAAAAGCCGAGCATAAGCACAAAAGCCGACAGCACAAAAATCGCGAACCAGAAAACGGCAAGAAAGTAATTGCGCTCCTTTTTAGCCTTTTCAACAGCGGAAAAGCTGCTTTTGAAATATCCTGTAAAGGATAATGGAATGCTTTTTAATTGTGTAAGCGAGTATTCGCGTATTTTTTGAACGTCCATGCTAACCTCCAGAAAAAGTCTGATTTTATAATATCATACGCAAAAGAATAATTCAATACGGCAACGGTGATAATGCACGGGTTATGCTTGACTTTTGACTGTAATTGATATATAATAATCAAGTCGCGGATAACGCGATAAAACCGGGGTGTAGCGCAGTTGGTAGCGCGCCTGCTTTGGGAGCAGGATGTCGGGAGTTCGAGTCTCTTCACTCCGACCATATACGGGGGCTTAGCCCAGCTGGTTAGAGCGCTTGCTTGACATGCAAGAGGTCACTGGTTCGAGTCCAGCAGTCCCCACCAAAGAAGTCCGCAGATTACCTGCGGACTTCTTCCAAAATTTAAACGGAGGATTAGCTCAGCTGGTTAGAGCGCCTGCTTCACACGCAGGAGGTCACTGGTTCGAGT
>CAZVSQ010000113.1:0-5726 GCA_964629925.1 uncultured Ruminococcus sp. | reverse complement strand
TGCTTGCTAAGCTTTGTCGGGTTCGGACTTTCACCAAACTGTATTATCTGCACCGTATCGGCGCACCCCTTTAGCAATTATCATAATCAAACTATACATTTACTCATTATAATTATTCTATGTTTTATTTGCTTTAACAATAGACATACATATCAAAAATCAACAAATTTCTTGTTCGATGTGCACATATATTCTCATATTTCATCAATATTTCACATAATATTAAGCGGACGAGGGTCGTACGCCTTCGCCCGTTTTTCTTTGGCCACTCGAGATTGCTGCCATATTCTTTTGTTGGAGCCGGTGGATGTACTTGAACCCCCGACCTGCTGATTACAAATCAGCTTGCCAATGTTGACATAAATCGTATTTGTGATATACTATGATTAGCACGAAATTGGAGGTGTTTTTCATGAGTAACAGAGAATTGGCATTACAGTTGATTGATAATCTTTCGGAATACAAGCTCGGTTATGTTGTAGCATACTTGCAGGGTATCAATGCCGATGAATCCACCGATGACGCATTTTGCAATCAGTTGCTTGAGGATTATAAAAACAGCGAAGATAAAGGTGATTTTGTATCCTTTGAAGAGGCTGCTAAAACGTGCGGGGTCGATATAAATGCAGTACAGGATTGAGATCGATAAGCGGGCGGTAAAGTTTATTTCCAAACAGCCGAAGCCGCAGCAATTGCGTCTTTTCAAAGCGATCTATAAATTACCGTTTGTTGGTGATATTAAAGCAATGAAAGGATACGACGGCTTTTTTCGGTTAAGAGTCGGAGATTACAGGGTGATTTATTCCGTAAATAACGATATTCTGTTGGTGCAGGTTGTTGAAGTCGGCAACCGTGGAGATGTGTATAAATAAGATGTTTTTCAGCGTTATTGTCCCGAAAAAATAAGATATAAAGCAAAAATGGGTGTCGCAAAATCTTTCGATTTGCGGCAACCCATTATTTCTACTCTGTTAAGTAGTCTTTCAACAGCTCCCGACCTTTGCTCAGGCGGCTTTTGACGGTGCCTTCGGGTATTTTCAGGACTTGCTTTATCTCCTTGACGGAGAATTGCTCTATGTAACAGAGCACGACAACCTGCCTGATCTTAACAGGCAGGCTCTCGATCGCCATGCGGATTTCGGTTGATACTTCGGCGCTGTCTGACGAAATATCGGTATCGTGCAGCTCAGTTGTTTTAGCAGCTGACTTAAGCTGCTTGTTGCAGACATTTATCAGGATACGCACCAGCCATGTTTTGAAGTATCGCTCCTGCTTCAAGGTTCCAAGCTTTTCAAAGGCTGTGAGGATAGCCGTTTGCACGGCGTCCTCGCAGTCTTTTTCATTTCTGAGCATGGACATCGCCACGCGGTACAACGTCGGTTCGCTGTCAAGAACAAGGTCGGTAAATGTTTCTCTTGTCATATCGTGCCTCATTCCTTTATTTTAACGCAGTCATCATAAAAACTAAGTGTTATGGTTTCCGCATTATCATCAACAACGTCGTTGCCTCTTGATTCGAAACGCAGATAAGCGTTATCAAGTACATCGTCATCAACAACTATTCCGTATGTCAGCGTGCGGGTTTCACCTTTGCTCATATTAAGGATATTCATATCGTCGCCCGGATTAGATAATACGATATCGCTGTTGCCGTAAAGAACTCTTTGATAGAGATTGCTTTTTTCCTCGCTGCTGTTGGGGCGATAGGAACCGTCCTCGTTCCGGATCAGAATCTCCGGAATACAATCTCCCATCATATCAAAACCGGCAAAGGGCTTGTCCGTATTCTGTGTAAGTTCAATTGTAACAACAAAGAAGTGTCTGTCATCTTCGGTATCCCACTCCTTATTCTGCGTATTTATTCCGTCGTTTTCGCTGATATCATGCCGTGTATAAGGAGTAATAAGCTTGCCGCTTTCATCAAAAAATTCGGAATAGCTTAAGGAATATTCCGGCGACCATTTCCAATAATTCTCCGGAATACCATCAGTGGAAGTTTTCTCAATTATTGAAGTAACCTTAACTGTGAAATCATCAGAGTCCTCTTCACGACCCCATTTAAAGGATTCTCCCGGTTTGTGCATGGTGAAGTCGGTGCTGCTTGTCAGGTCATATTCAAGTCGCTTTTCATCCAGGTCGCTTCGAACCATATCGGCGGAGGTCGTTTCGGGAACGTAGTCCGTGTCCTCCACAAGACTGAGGTTCTGCATGATTTTCAGCAGTTCGTTTTTATCCGCGCCGCCGTAAGCACCGCCGCCTACAACATAGCCCCAATCCTCAAAGTACATTGCAGCGCCGTAGTCGACCTCGCCGCCTTCTGTCATTTGACGGGTGGTAATAATAAGCTTATGACCGTTTACAGTTGTTTCCTCGCTGTCAATGATGTAGGTTTCGGTGTAATCAAAATCCTTGGCGGGAACTACGGAAAAGGAAAAGCATTCTCCGTTTTCCTCGTTAATGTTCTGGAACTTACTCACGTCTGAGGACATGTGCGGAAGCGCCTCAAAGCCCTCGGTCATATACCCGAATTTCATTTTAACATGTTTCAACGGTTCGGTCGCTCCCTCGGTTACACCGACATGCAGACCGAATTTTCCTACAGGCTCAGAAAACAGCCCAAAGAAATTTGTTGCGGCAGCGACCGCGGTAAAGCTGCCAAAAGCCGCGACAATCGCGCACACTGCGGCAACTCTCATAACACGGCGTTTTTTGTACCGCACAGGCGCTTTTGTATCGAGCTTGTAAAGTGAGGACAATACGGCATTGTGAAAATCCTCGGGCGGGCTTGGATATGCGTTTTGTAAATCTTCTGTTTTCATAATGACTCTCCTTTCGGTTTTCTATTCATTAGAGCGTTTGAGAGGCAAAAAGGTTCATTATAATTTTAAAATTCATGGTTTTTTAACTGCCTTTTTTAGAATCAAATCTAACGAATCAAAAAACGGATTATTTGAGTTTAATGAATGAAGCCTTAAGATACAATTGAATACTGAAGACTGAAGACTGAAAAATGAATGATGAAAATCCTGCCACTATCGTGACAGGATTTTCTTTGGTGGGAGAAGGTTGTGCTAAACTGTTCCGCAACGCCCTGCCTCGCTTACTGCGGTGCGTGCACAGCCATAGGTTCATCTGCGCTCTCGCGTAAAACAGTCCACCGGACTGTTTTCTGATCGCTCGCCTTCGAATCCACCTTCTCCGTTTTGGTTTGCATAATCAAAAAAGGAACATCGGATGATGTTCCTTTTTTGATGGTGGGAGAAGGTGGATTCGAACCACCGAAGCATGACGCAACAGATTTACAGTCTGCCCCCTTTGGCCACTCGGGAATTCTCCCATATCATCTTTCATTAGCAAAGCCTACTGCCTAGACAGTAGGCTTTGGTGGAGCTGGTGGACGGACTTGAACCCCCGACCTGCTGATTACAAATCAGCTGCTCTACCAACTGAGCTACACCAGCGTTTTTCAAGTGCCTATATAATATATCATAATCTGAGAATTTTGTCAACACTTTTTTCAACTTTTCTTAATAAAGATTCAATGCTGCCGCATAATAAAAACAGCCTATATTTCCATGAGGTGCATTATTATGAAGTATCAAAAACAAAAATCTTCCGCAAGCCTTACCGGGCGTTATTCTTATACTCAAAAGCTGTTTTTTCTTTATTCGCTTAACCTTACGGACTGGCTTTGCACCGAAGCTTTGCTGGCTACCGGAAAGTTTGTTGAGGCAAATCCCGTGATGAGCGGCATACTCGGAAGCTTTTTTTCAATTCTGATAATCAAGGGTATTTTGCCTTTGGCACTTACGATTTTGTGCGCCGTGCTTTTCCGTTTGGCGGATATAAAAAACAGCCTGATAGCCACTGTCACGCTTGATTTCGGTATTATCGCCTACTCGCTTTTAAACCTTTGGCATGTTTTTAATTTCATTCTGCTTTTCAATAAATAAGATTTTATCAAAACACTTGCGTTTTCCGTCGCTATGCGATAAAATATTAGGAGTTGATTTTACCGAAAGGAGGGGTCGTCATGCCTGCGCTGTCAGTAAGGAATCTCGGTGTTACTTTTGTTGAGCGCGTTCTTTTCAGCGGAGTTTCGTTTGACGTTGAATCGCGCGACAAACTGGGCTTTATCGGGGCGAACGGCGTCGGAAAAACCACGCTGTTCAGGGTTCTTAACGGCGAGCTGTCCCCTACCGAGGGCACGGTCGCTTTTGAAAAGAATACGCGCGTGGGATATATGGAACAGCACGCCTGCAGCGATCCCGCCGTTGACGTTTATCATGAGCTGCTCAGCGTCTTTGACTATCTTTCAAAAATGGAGACAGAGCTTTCCGTATTGAATCAAAGAATAGCCCGTCATCCCGATAACATCGACGCGCTTATCGAGGAGCAAATGCGCCTTATCGAGGAGCACGAGCGCCTCGGCGGTCTTACCTACAAAAGCCGCACGCGCGCCGCTCTGCTCGGTCTGGGCTTTACCGAGGACGACTTCTCTATGCCCGTAGGCAGCCTTAGCGGAGGTCAGCGCAGCAAGCTGTGCCTTGCAAAGCTGCTGCTCTCGCGCAGCAACCTGCTTTTACTTGACGAGCCTACAAACCACCTTGATATTCAGTCCGTAAACTGGCTCGAGGATTTCCTGCGCGACTTCAAGGGCGCTATGATAATAATCAGCCACGACCGCTACTTTCTTGACAACGTTACCAACAAAACGCTGGAGCTTGAGCATCAAAAGACAATGTGCTACAAGGGCGCTTACTCGGAGTTCGTCAAAAAGAAAAAAGCTTATAACGACTCGCTGAAAAACAAATACGAGAACGACATGAAGGAGATCAGGCGCATTGAGGGGATCGTTGAACAGCAAAAGCGCTGGGGACGCGAGCGAAACTTTATTACCGCCGCAAGCCGTCAGAAGGAAGCCGACCGGATAAAGGCTCAGCTTGTAGCGCCCGAAAGCGAGCTTGAAACAATGCGCATGCGCTTTGAGCCCAAGTGCGAAAGCGGCAACGACGTGCTTATGTGCCGCGGTATCGCTAAATCCTTCGGCGAAAAGCACCTGTTCAAGGATGTTGATATACATATCCGCAAGGGCGAGCGCGTGTTTATTCTGGGCGAAAACGGCTGCGGAAAGACAACGCTTTTCAGGATTTTGACCGCGAAGCTGCCTCAGGACAGAGGCGAATTTGAATACGGCGCAAACGTTATGCCCGGATATTTTGACCAGATGCAGCAGAACCTTGACCTTGACAAAACCGCTATCGACGAGGTATGGGACACTTTTCCGAACCTTACTCAAACCGAGGTGCGCTCGGCTCTGGCGTCCTTCCTTTTTAAAGGCGAGGAGGTTTTCAAACCGCTCAATAAAATGAGCGGCGGCGAACGCGCGCGCGTTTCACTGCTTAAGCTAATGCTGAAGGGCAGCAATCTTCTTCTGCTTGACGAGCCGACGAACCACCTTGACGCCGCCTCACGCGAGGAGCTTGAAAATACCCTGCTCGACTACCGCGGAACCATGCTTATAATCAGCCACGACCGATATTTTATCAATAAGCTTGCCGACCGAGTGCTTGTGCTAAAGCCCGACGGCGTTAAAGAGTATCTCGGAAACTACGACTATTATCTTGAGCGCACAAAGGATGAGGCTGCTCAGGACAAACAGACAACCGCAAAAAAGGAAAAGCCGCAAAACGACTATTTCCTGAAAAAGCAGCAGGCAAGCGAGG
>CAZVSQ010000112.1:0-5785 GCA_964629925.1 uncultured Ruminococcus sp. | reverse complement strand
AACAGATAGAAAAGCTGAACAAACTAAAAGAATAACCGGAAACGTGTCGTTTCATCCGGCGCGCCTTTGGATAAATCGGTTAAATTTTAAAGTCGGTATAACGGCGCAACAAACATTTCCGGTACATTCGTAGGGGCAACCCTTGTGGTTGCCCAAATACGTTTCTGCAACGGCATGTCCAATCTCGCGGGTTTGGAAGTTTTCTGTCGCACAAACATCTGATTCGCGTATTGGGTCAAGCGTCACGCTTGCGCGTATTGGGTCAAGCGTCACGCTTGCGCGTCTTGTCTTTCGCGTCACGCTGCCGCACGCTTTAGGCACGCTTTGCGCACGAATTAAAAAGTCTAAAAAACCTCATAAATAAGCCATTAGCACGCATTGCACGCTTTGCACGGATAATAAATCCATATACAGAAAAGTTTATTGTTTGTATGAAGCGAAAAACAAAAAATAATATATATATAAAAAGAACAATAGATGTGCGTGCCATGCGTGCGTAACGCGCAAACCGCATAGATAAGCCGTTTTTCAGCGTTACATAAACGTGCGCCGGCACGCATTGAAGCGTGCACGACGACGAGGCGGCAACAAAGCCCGGCGATATTATCAAAGGATAACACATCTTTTCAAGGTCAATTGAGCATTTGCACAAAAAGATGATATAGAATATGTTGAATGTGCACATTGGCTATCGGAGCGGAATGTGGTACAATCTATATATATGCGCCGTTTGGCGTATAACCGACGATTCTTGATTTGGGGGAACGTTATGAAAATAAAAGGTATCAAGGTACCTCACAAGAAACACACCGCGGGACTTGCTCCGGTTCGCATTCCCGCGCCAAAGCTGGTCACTATCCCGATGTCGATGCATATTGGGCGCCCGGCAAAGCCCGTTGTCAAGCGCGGCGACGAGGTAAAGGTAGGCCAGCTTATCGCGGAAGCGGACGGATATATCTCATCACCGGTTCATTCAAGTGTTTCGGGCAAGGTACAAAAAATCGATGAAATGACGACTGCCATGGGCGCTAAAACGTCGGTGGTGGTTATTGAGAGCGACGGCTTGCAGACGGTCAGCGAAACCGTGCAGCCGCCGGATGTTCACGACCTTACAAGCTTTGTCGAGGCGGTTCGCAGCAGCGGCTCGGTAGGCTTGGGCGGCGCGGGCTTCCCGACCTTTGTAAAGTTCAGCATCAACAATGACAAAAGTGTGCTTGACGCGGTAGTTATCAACGCCGCCGAGTGCGAGCCGTACATCACCTCGGACACGCGCACCATGCTTGACAGAACAGACGAGATTTTTGAGGGCATTGAGCTGCTCAAAAAATATCTTGATGTAAAGCGCTTTATTATAGGCGTTGAGGCAAACAAGCCCGAGGCTATCGAAAAAGTGCGCGGGTATGCCGAAAAAACCGAGGGAGCGGAGGTTCATGTGCTTCCGTCGGTGTACCCTCAGGGCGGCGAAAAGGTGCTTGTATATAACACCTTGGGCAGGCTTATACCCAAGGGCGGTCTGCCGCTTGACGCGGGAGCTGTTGTAATAAACGTAACGACCCTTGCGTTTATAGCGCGTTATATCAAAACGGGCATGCCGCTTGTTGAAAAATGCGTTACCGTTGACGGCTCGGCTGTAAAGGAGCCAAAGAACCTTATTGTTCCCATAGGCACGCCTATTGCCGATGTGCTTGAGGCGGCAGGCGGCTGCAAGGGCGACCCGGCAAAGGTGCTCTACGGCGGCCCCATGATGGGTATAGCCGTGCCAGACCTGAGCGCGCCGATACTTAAAAACACCAACGCGATAATCGCTATGGACGAAAAGGAGGCGCGGCCTCCCAAAACCACTCCCTGCATAAACTGCGGCGCGTGCCTTACAAATTGTCCGCTTAAGCTCGACCCGCGCGAGATAGCGCGCGCGTACAAGAAGAACGAGCCAGAGGACTTAAAAACACTGTGCGTCGATTTGTGCATGGAATGCGGCTGCTGTTCGTATGTATGCCCCGCAAAGCGGCATTTGGTGCAGACAAACAAGCTTGCAAAGGCAGTGCTGCGCGATTATCTGAATAAGCAGAAAGCCGAAAAGGAGGGCGCGAAATGAGCAAAATGATTTCAACGGTGTCGCCGCATTTTCATAAGCCGCGCACCACGCGCACTATAATGCTCGACGTTATAATCGCGCTCGCTCCCGCGATGATCGCCTCGGTCATCTTCTTCGGGCTGCGCAGTCTGGCGGTGATCGCCGACTGTGTGGCGGTGTGCGTTGTGTCTGAGTGGGGCTTTCAAAAGCTCTGCAAAAAGGACAGCACGGTCGACGACCTTTCGGCTGTGGTCACGGGCATTATTTTAGCGCTCAACCTGCCCGTCACGATACCGCTTTGGCAGGCGGCGCTCGGCAGCGTTATCGCTATCGTTGTTGTAAAGCAGCTCTTCGGCGGTATCGGACAGAACTTTGCCAACCCTGCCGCCACCGCGAGAATTATCCTGATGACGGCGTTTTCGGGCACTATGACGAGCTGGGCTGTTCCCAAGGCGTTCGATATGCTGCCCGACGCCACAACAAGCGCCACTCCGCTTGCTATGATGGCTAAGGGACAGACCGACGGGCTGCCGTCATATCTCGACATGTTTTTGGGCAACACGGGCGGCTGCCTGGGCGAGACCTGCGCGCTGGCGCTTATTCTGGGCGGCGTGTACCTTATGATCCGCCGTGTGATAACATGGCACACTCCCGTTGCGTTTATCGGCACCGTGGCGCTCATGTCGCTTGTCTGCGGCAAGGACGTTTTGGCTCAGGTGCTTTCGGGCGGTCTTATGATCGCGGCGTTCTTTATGGCGACCGACTATTCCTCAACTCCCGCCACAAAATGGGGCAAGCTTATTTTCGGCGTGGGCTGCGGGCTTATTACAATACTTATCAGGTTCTGGGGCAACTTCCCCGAGGGCGTAAGCTTTTCGCTGCTGATTATGAATATCCTGACTCCGTATATCGACAAGCTGACGCGCTCCAAGCCGCTTGTAGGGGAGGTGGACGAGTGATGAAAGACATCGTAAAGCCTATCGCGGTGCTTGCTGCTATCTGTCTGGTAGTTACCGCGCTGCTGGCGTATATAAACTCCGTTACCTCGCCCATTATCGCCGAGGCTGAGGCCGAGGCCGAGGCAAAGGCGCAGCACGAGGTTCTGAAAGAGGCTGACGGCTTTGAGGAAGTAACGGGTGTAAGCCTGCCCGCTGGCGTCACCAAGGCTGTAAAGGCAACAAACGGCACGGGCTATGTGTTCTCGCTCACAACAAAGGGCTACGGCGGCGACATCAACCTCATCTGCGGAATCAAATCCGACGGCAGCATCGAGAGCGTCCAGACTCTCAAGCACAGCGAAACAAGCGGAATCGGCTCAAAGGTCGTCGATAACTCAAGCTCCTACCGCAAACAGTATGAGGGCAAAACAAAAGATAACTGCGATACCGTTGACGCCGTAACGGGCGCAACGATCTCCTCAAAGGCATACAAAAAGGCAATTGACACCGCGTTTGAAGCGTACGGCGCTGTTACTAAGGAGGCGAAGTAAGTGAATCAGCTGCAAAACTTTTCAAAGGGACTTATAAAAGAGAACCCTGTTTTGGTGCTTGTTCTGGGAACCTGCCCCACGCTTGCTACCTCTACCAGCGTAAGCAACGCGCTTGGCATGGGCGCGGCGGCAACTATAGTTCTTCTGTGCTCCAATATAGTTATTTCGGCGCTGCGCAAGGTTATTCCCGACACCGTGCGCATCCCCTGCTACATAGTGCTTATCGCGGGCTTTGTTACAATGGTGCAAATGCTCGTTAAGGCGTTCGCTCCGGCGCTTGACAAATCGCTGGGCATTTTCCTGCCGCTTATTGTTGTTAACTGTATTATCCTGGGCAGAGCCGAGATGTTCGCCAACAAGAACACCGTTTTAAGCTCGGCGGTCGACGCGGTCGGCATGGGCGCGGGCTTTACGCTGGCGCTTACACTGATGGCTACTATCCGCGAGGTGTTCGGCAACGGCACGTTTTTGGGCATGGAGATACCCGTGCTCGCCGACAATAAGATCTCCATTCTGACAATGGCTCCGGGCGGCTTCTTTGTATTCGGAATCCTTATTGCCGCTATGAATAAATTTGCCAAGAATAAGCCGAAGAAAAAGGACTTCGGCTGCCAAAACTGTCCTCAGGCGGCGGCTTGCGGCAGAGCGGGCAAGGGCGGCTGTGACGCCGCGGAGGTGGCAGAATGACTCAGTTTATTGTGATTTTGCTCTCGGCGGTATTTGTTAACAACTACGTACTGTCGCGCTTTCTGGGAATCTGTCCGTTTTTGGGCGTTTCAAAAAAGCTCGACTCGGCAACCGGCATGAGCCTTGCGGTTATATTCGTAATGCTTATGGCTACGGCGGCTACATGGCCTATTCAGCATTTTCTGCTTGTGCCCAATGATTTGGGATATTTGCAGACCATCGTGTTTATTCTTGTAATAGCGGCGCTGGTACAGCTTGTTGAAATCGTATTAAAGCGCTACATTCCCTCGCTTCACAAGTCGCTGGGCGTGTATCTTCCGCTTATCACCACCAACTGTGCGGTGCTGGGCGTTACAATTCTCAACATCACCGAGGACTACGACTTTTTGCAGTCGATGGTAAACTCGCTCGGAAGCGGCCTCGGCTTCTTCCTTGCAATGGTGATGTTCTCGGGCGTGCGCTCCAAAATCGAGGGAGCCGATATTCCCGAAAGCTTCAAGGGGCTGCCCGTAACCTTGATTGCCGCGTCGATCACCTCGCTGTCGTTTTTGGGCTTCGGCGGCGTTGTTGAAAACATGTTCCCGGCATAACGGAGGTGCGCTATATGAATGATATTTTGATTGCGGTGATCCCTGTTGCGGTCATCGGCATTGTGTGCGCCGCCGTTCTGGTGGTCGCCTCAAAGATAATGGCGGTCAAGGAGGACGAGCGCTTTCCTGCCGTGCGCGACTGTCTGCCGGGCGCCAACTGCGGCGCGTGCGGTTACGCGGGCTGCGACGGCTACGCAAAGGCTTTGTGCGAGGACAGCTCGGTTCCCGCTAATCTGTGTATTCCCGGAGCCGATTCAGTGGCAAAGCAGCTAAGCGAAATTTTGGGCGTTGAGGCCGCGGACGTTGTTGAGCAGGTGGCGGTAGTACACTGCTCGGGCGACTGCGAGCATACCAAGGACAAGGTTGAGTACAGCGGCATTGAAAGCTGCGCCGCGGCTAAGATGATGTACGGCGGCAAGGGCAGCTGCACATTTGGGTGTCTTGGCTTGGGCGATTGCCTCAACGCGTGTCCGCAAAACGCCATTCAGATCGTAAACGGCGTCGCTCAGGTTAAATACTGCGGCTGCATAGGCTGCGGTATCTGCGCAAAGGTATGCCCCAATCACCTTATTTCGCTTGTTCCCGACGTTAAAAAGACCGTAGTGCTGTGCAGCAACCGCGACAAGGGCGCAGTTACGCGCAAGGTCTGCTCGGCGGGCTGCATAGGCTGCAAAAAGTGCGAGAAGGTATGCCCCTCAGGCGCTGTAAAGGTGACGGACAACGTGGCTGTTATCGACTATGAAAAGTGCACCGACTGCTGAGCCTGCGCCGAAAGCTGCACAACAAAGTGCATTGAGGCGTTCGACCTCAGCGGCAGACACCGCTTTGACGGCTGATAAGCAATCGGCTTTTGGTTATTACCCCGCGGCGTTATAAGCGCTGCGGGGTTTTTATACTAATTTCCATTAAAACGCTTTAATACAGATGTTAGCGGAAAATTCAGCA
>CAZVSQ010000111.1:0-5826 GCA_964629925.1 uncultured Ruminococcus sp. | reverse complement strand
TCAGCCCGGGTGCGCTTTCAAACAGAAAGCTTGTTTTGCTATCGGAATCAGCCGCGCCTATCCTGTATATGGAAATTCTGGACATGCTTCGCACCTTTCATATAACGCCTACGGTCGACGGAGTGTTCGACGAGCTTATGGAGGTGTACACGGCCGTACTGTCATGTATGGGAATTTCGATTGTACCGCAGTCGCTTGCCGGACTTGTGGCGGGCAGCAAGGCTATATCGATACCGATTGCCGACGCGGATACAGGCATAGCCTATGTAATGGCATGGTCAAAGACAATTTCCAATCCTGTTGCAGGGCTGTTTATTGAAACGGTAAAAAAATACGCCGCAGGTGATGACGGCGGATACGGGTTATAATACTATATCGGAATAAAAACAGCAGGGTAAAGCACGCGCTTTATCCTGCCGATGTTTTATTCTTTTGGGATCCACACCGAGCCGGCAAAGTACAGGTACTTGTCCGACACATACCACTGAGTGCCCTTCTCGTACTTTTCTCTTGCCTCTTTTATCGACTCGTCGCCGCCGTCTATTATTTCGTCCTTCATATAGTCCGAGTAAACATAGGTTACGGTGCTTTCCTTATCGACAAGCTCGCCGTTTTCAAGCTGCTTTTCAATGGTGGTGGTAAGCGTTGTGCCGTCAATGCTCCACTTTCCGGGCACTTCGACTTCCTCGCCCGTGCTGTTCGTTTTGACCTTGAGCGTGCCGTCGGTTTCAAAGGTGACCTCGGAATGCCCCGTGTAGTTGGTCTGCCAGGCGTGCGCCGTCAGCTTTTTGCCCTCATCGGTGTTAACGACGTTTTCCTTTCCGCAGGCGGTAAGCGATATGAGCATAGCTGCCGCGGCAATAGCCGCCGCCGCGATACTGATAATTCTTTTTAGAAGCATATAAAAACCCCTTTGATGTATTATAAGTGTATTGTATACCAATATTTATTGCGTGTCAAATAAAAACCTCTTGATTATATTGACTTATGCGTATTAAAGGCGTATAATAAAATCATAAAGGGGTGGCAGCGTTGAAAAGAAAAGACCTGATACAAAAGCTTGAACAAAACGGATGGTATTTAAAACGCAGCGGCGGAGGGCATGATATTTATACAAACGGAGTATCTGTCGAGCCGATTCCAAGGCACAAGGAAATAAACGAAAACCTTGCAAAAGCAATAATAAAAAGGCAGCGTTTGAAATAACAGCTATATTATTTAAAGTATCTACTTTGGAGGTATCAATATGAAAAACACATATCCTATCACTTTGATTCCCGATGAGTTTGGCTATCTGGTATTTATTCCCGATTTTAATATAAATACTCAGGGAAAAGATATTACGGAAGCGATCGAAATGGCGCGTGACGCTATAGGCATAATGGGAATAGATTATGAGGACGACGGCAAGCCTATACCCGCTCCGAGCGATATTCATCAAATCTCGGTCAGCGGAAGCGAGATAGTTACGCTTGTTGACGTTGATTTTGCGGAGTACAGACGAAAGAATGACATAAAGACTGTCAAGAAAAACTGTACGCTCCCAAGCTGGCTATGCTACGAAGCGGAAAAAGCGAATATAAACTTTTCTCAGGTGCTTCAAAACGCATTAAAGCATGAATTAAAAATAGCGGAATGAATTATTTGATTTTAGAGATTAAAAAAGGCAGACATCGCTGTTGTGTTTCAGCGCTGTCTGCCTGATATTTTATGTTAGATATTACTCAACTATCTTGATAGAGGTGATGACCGGCTGATTCGCGGCGGGGATAGTGCCGTTGCTGTCGGTGGGCTGAGCCTTTGTCGCTATTTCGTCAACGACCTCCATGCCCTCCGTCACCATGCCGAAGGCGGCGTATTTGCCGTCGAGGAAGGTGCTGTCCTGATGAACGATAAAGAACTGCGAGCTTGCGCTGTCGAGTGCTTGTGAGCGAGCCATTGAGATGACGCCGCGCTTGTGGCTCATCGGGTTCTCAACGCCGTTTGATAAAAACTCGCCCTTTATAGTTTGGTCGCTTCCGCCCATGCCTGTGCCCTGAGGATCGCCGCCCTGAATCATAAAGCCCTTCATTATCCTGTGGAAGGTAAGTCCGTCATAAAAGCCCTCGTTGATAAGGTTGAGGAAGTTCTGGACTGAGATAGGCGCGTAAGTGGGGTCGAGCACAAGCTTTATTTTGCCGTAATCCTTTACGTCGATCTCAACGGTCCTTGAGCTGCCTGTATAGGGCTTTTTGTAGCCTTCAAGCTCAATGGGCTTGTAATCCTTTTTGTCGTCGGTATCGGGGGTGTAGTTGTAGTCGCTCGACGAAGCCGAGGTAGTCGCCACAGCCTGAGTTACCGCCTCGGTAGCCGATGTAGTTGATTTTGAAGTGTTGGTGTTTATGCCCTTGACCTCGCTCTTTGTTCCGCAGCCTGCAAGCACTGCGCAGGAAAGCGCCGTTGCAAGCGCGAGTACAAGGCAGATGAGCCTCTTTTTTGTATTCATTTTCTTATACCTCCATGGCTTGAAATGTATTGCGGGAGACCGTTTCCCGTTTTCGATTTATTTTATCACTATATGAAGGATAAAGTCAAGGATAATTATAACATTTATTGACACTTGCCTTCAATTGTGTTAGAATCTAATGCGGAATTATTATTCGGAAGTGAAAAAATGGACAGCGAAAGAATAACATATATTCAGGCAAAAAACAAATGGTTCAATATAAGCATAAAAGAGCTTTGGTATTACCGCGACCTTATTTTTTTGTTTGTAAAGCGCAATATAACTACCTCGTACAAGCAGACGATACTGGGACCGCTGTGGATAGTTATAAACCCTTTGCTTTCAACAACTGTTTTTACGGTTATTTTCGGCGTTATAGCGGGTATCTCAACCGACGGAATGCCTCAGTTTTTGTTTTATATGTCGGGAAATGTGCTGTGGGGCTTCTTTTCAAACTGCCTTAACAAGTGCTCAACAACGTTTTTGACAAACTCGCGGCTGTTCGGAAAGGTGTATTTTCCAAGGCTTGCAACGCCTATTTCCGAGACCATATATTACTTTATAAATTACATGATCCAGATGACCGTGTTCATAGGTCTTGTGATCTATTATTCAATTACAAATCCCGCAGTCCAGGCAAATATTATGCTCTGCTTTGTGCCGCTTATGATATTGCAGACCGCTCTGCTGGGCATGGGTGTGGGGCTTATTATTTCGTCGATCACAGCCAAGTACCGCGACCTAAACATCCTTGTCAGCTTCGGGGTTTCGCTATGGATGTATATTACGCCGGTGGTGTATCCCGTTTCAAATATCCCGGGACATCTCCGCAAAATATTTATGCTCAATCCCGTGGCTCCTGTCATTGAAAGCTACCGCCACGCTTTTCTCGGCTGCGGTACCTTTGAATGGAAGTATTGGCTTGTAAGTATCGCGGTTACCGCGCTTATAGTTTTAGCGGGCTTGCTGGTGTTTAACAAGGTAGAAAAGAACTTTATTGATACGGTATGATGATGGACAAAAACTGTGTGATTAAAACCGAACATTTACAAAAGGAATATAAGCTGGGCGTTATCGGAACCGGCACCTTGCGCCATGATGTTCAAAGCTGGGTTGCAAAAAAGCGCGGCAAAGAGGATCCCAACCGGCGCATTGGCTCAAAGGAATATGAAAAGGGCGAGTACTTTCTGGCGCTTGACGATATAAACCTTGAGATCTACCGCGGAGAGCGCGTTGGAATAATAGGCGCTAACGGCGCGGGAAAATCAACGCTCTTAAAGCTTTTGTCGCGCATAACCGCGCCTACCGACGGCAGCATTGCCTACAGAGGAAGGATAGCCAGTATGCTTGAGGTCGGCACGGGCTTTCACGCCGAGCTTACGGGCAGGGAAAACATCTACCTCAACGGCGCTATTCTGGGAATGACGCGCGCCGAGGTCGATAAAAAAATCGATAAGATAATCGAGTTTTCCGAGTGCGAAAAGTTTATCGACACACCCGTAAAGCGCTATTCGTCGGGAATGTTCGTCAAGCTTGCTTTTGCCGTTGCCTCTCACCTTGACGCCGAAATAATGATAATGGACGAGGTGCTTGCCGTAGGCGACATGAAGTTCCAGAAGAAGTGCATAAGCAAAATGCGCGAGCTTGCGGTCGACGAGAACCGCACGGTGCTTTATGTGTCGCACAATATGGGAACTATCCAGGACTTGTGCAACCGCTGCATCGTGCTTGACCACGGCAAAAAGGTCTATGACGGCGACGTTGACGAGGCGATAAAGCTGTATATGGGCGGAGAAAACGACGAATTCTTCTCCTACGAATACGTCGGCGACGAATACAAAAATCCCGTAAAGCGCCGTGACCTGAACTTAAAAAGCGTTAAGTATATCGGAAGAACGACCAATATGTTTTATGATAGCGAGCCTTTAAAGCTTGAGCTAAGCTGGGAGAATCTGGAGGATATCCCTTCGCTTTCACTCAGGATAGAGGTTCAGGACGCGCGCAGGATACCTATTACGTCATATGTTATCGAGGACTTCTACAGCGGAAAAAAGGGCGAAACACACAGCGAAAAGTTTACTTTGGATATCTCGAAAATTTCAACAGGCAGATACGCAACACGCTATATTTTCTTTAACAGAAAAAACGAGAATGTCGCATATGATGATATCGAGGACGCGGCAGGCTTAACGTTTAGGCACAAATATTCCGAAACGAACAAGCGCCGCTGGAACCGCCTTTGGGGCAGCATAAGACTCGGAAATATCGGTTTGCTCGGTAAAAAAGAATTATAAATAAAACAGGGGCAGGCAACGTCATTTTGTTGCATGCCCTACGTTTATGCTCTATCCTCTTATAAAATCCAAAATATCCGCCGTTACTTCATCTTTCCTGAAATCGTTAAGAAGCTCGTGGCGGCAGCCGCCGTACAGCTTCATTTTAACGTTCTTGCCGTTAGCCTTAAGGTTTTTGTACACCTTTGTCACGCCCTTGCCGTAGTTGCCCACAGGGTCGTCGCTGCCCGACAGCAAAAGGATAGGCAGGGTGCTCCCGACTTTTTTGAACCACGTTTTGCCGTTGCAGAGCGTAAGGAGCTTAAGCAGGGTGTAAAAGCCGTTTAATGTAAAGTGGAAGGTGCAGAATTTGTCCTGACGGAAGGTGTCGCGCACCTTTTTGTCAGAGCTTACCCACGCAATTACGTCGTCCTCGTCTTTAAAATGGCTGCGGTAGCTGACGAAAACCATCTTTTCAATTTCGGGAGATATTGCGCGTTCGCCGTCCTTTTTTATCTTGGCGCGTACAACCGCAAGCCCCGCCTTTGCCGCGGGAGTGGGGCCGCTCGTGCCCAAAAGAACAACCTTTTTCCAGATCCGCGGAGTGGCGGCGCAGCGCGCTATAAACGAGCCCATGCTGTGACCGAGCAGATAGCAGGGGAGAAAAGGGTGTTCGCGTTTCATCAGGCGAGATACATTCTGCAAGTCCTCAACAAGCAGCTTCCAGCTGCCAAGATACCCAAGCTCGCTTTCGTCATTGGCGGTGTAGCCGTGCCCGAGGTGGTCGTATCCGTAGCAGATAAAGCCCTCCTCGGCCATTTTTCGCATGAAGCCGTCATAGCGGCTTATGTGCTCAGTCATGCCGTGCGCGACGTGAAGCAGCCCCTTAGGCTCGTTTTCGGGCATATAAACTCTGCAATAAAGCTTGTGGATACCGTCGCTTGAGGGTATCCGCCGTTCAATCATTAGCATAAATAAATCAACTCTATTCGCCTGAATGTAAAAATAAAGTGGAATTCTGGAACTTGATTTAATTCGGAACTCGGAATGCGGAATGCGGAATTATTT
>CAZVSQ010000110.1:4850-5908 GCA_964629925.1 uncultured Ruminococcus sp. | reverse complement strand
GGCTTCGATTTTGGATGTTTCATGATCCATGCCGCTGCGCTCGTTTTGCTCGATCGCTTCGGTGATAAGCTTGTAATCGTGCGGGATGACCTTTTTGAAAAGCGGCAGATATTCTTCAAAATTGTTCAAAACTCTTTTGCCCTTTTCGCTGTTTGTCGCGGCAACATGCTCCGAAATGAGCGCCTTTAACTCGTCGATATCGCGCTGCTCTGTGACTTCTCCGCTCTCGACAAGCTCTTTGTTGAGCCTTTTATACAGATGGTGGTGCTCGTCAAGCACGTACGCAACGCCGCCGGACATTCCCGCGGCAAAGTTTTTGCCTGTTCTGCCGAGAATGACGACCGTGCCGCCTGTCATGTACTCGCAGCCGTGCTCGCCCACGCCCTCAACGACTGCCGTCGCGCCCGAATTGCGCACACAGAACCGCTCGCCCGCCACGCCGTTGATGAAGGCTTTGCCGGATGTCGCACCGTAGAGAGCGACGTTGCCGATGATGATATTTTCTTCGGCTTTAAACTTTGAGCCTTTCGGTGGGTAAACGATCAGCTTTCCGCCGGATAAGCCCTTGCCGAAGTAGTCGTTTGAGTCTCCGCGCAGCTCCATTGTCAAGCCGTTGGGAATAAACGCGCCGAAGCTCTGGCCGCCGGAGCCGTTGCAGACGATTCTGTAAGTGTCGTCGGAAAGGGTATCGCCGTACTTTTTCGTTATCTCGGAACCGAAAGCGGTACCGAGAGAACGGTCGGTGTTCTTGATGTCGATTTCAATTGCTTTAGCCTTTTTGAGCTTCTTTTCAATGACCTTTTCATCAAGGGTTTCGCCAAGCTTGAAATCGAACTTGTTTTTGTTTGTATATGAGATTTTCTCTTCCGCGAAATCGGTATTGAGCAGGAGCGACAGATCGATCTTGCTCTCCTTATCGTTGCGCCTGAGAAGATCGGTTCTGCCGACAAGCTCGTCTACCGTGCGCACGCCGAGCTTTGACATGTATTCTCTGAGCTCCTGAGCGATAAACAGCATAAAGGTCATCACATATTCGGGCTTGCCAATGAAACGTTTTC
>CAZVSQ010000110.1:0-4840 GCA_964629925.1 uncultured Ruminococcus sp. | reverse complement strand
CTCGGGGTTCTGAGTCGCCACGCCGAAGGGACAGGAGTCGAGGTTGCAGACGCGCATCATAGCACAGCCGAGGGTAACGAGAGGAGCGGTGGCAAAGCCGAACTCCTCCGCGCCGAGAATAGCGGCGATAGCAACATCTCTGCCCGTCATCAGTTTGCCGTCGGTTTCGATAACCACCTTGTCGCGCAAGCCGTTTAATATCAAGGTCTGGTGCGCCTCGGCAAGTCCCAGCTCCCAAGGCAGACCTGCGTTATAAATGGAGCTTCTGGGAGCCGCGCCTGTTCCGCCGTCATAACCGGAAATCAGGATGACCTCGGCGCCTGCCTTGGCAACGCCCGCGGCTACTGTTCCCACGCCCGCTTCCGAAACGAGCTTGACGGAGATCCGCGCCTTTTTGTTGGCGTTCTTCAGGTCGTAAATCAGCTGCGCCAAGTCCTCGATTGAGTAAATGTCGTGATGCGGCGGCGGTGAAATGAGCGACACACCGGGAGTGGAGTGCCTTGTTTTAGCTATCCACGGATAGACCTTGTTTCCGGGCAGATGACCGCCCTCGCCGGGCTTTGCGCCCTGAGCCATTTTGATTTGCAGCTCATCCGCTGAATTGAGGTAAGCAGAGGTTACGCCGAAGCGGCCGGACGCGACCTGCTTGATAGCCGAACAGCGATTCTCAGCTGCGCCCTTTGTAGCGATCCTCTCAGGGCTTTCGCCGCCCTCGCCCGAATTTGACTTGCCGCCGAGCTTATTCATGGCAATAGCCAAAGCTTCGTGGGCTTCCTGCGAAATCGAGCCGTAGCTCATCGCACCGCTCTTAAATCTCTTTACAATACTGTCAACGCTCTCGACCTCATCGAGCGGGATAGGATTATCGGCATAATTAAAGTCGAGCAGACCGCGCACGCTGACGGGATCCATTTCCTCTGTCAGCATTTTGGAGTATTCCTTGTAGCGGTCGTAGTTGTTGAATTTAGTCGCGTATTGAAGCGCGTGGATCGTCTGAGGATTATAGAGATGCTCCTCTTTTCCGCTGCGGCTCTTGTGACCTCCGCGTGAGGGCAGGGCGCTGTCGGTGCCCAGTCCCAGCGGATCAAAGGCGGCGGTGTGCAGCGAATCGACGGTGTTTTCAACGTCCTCAAGCGTTATGCCGCCGATGCGGCTGACAGTACCCGTGAAGTACTCGTCAACAAGCTCCTTGCCCAGACCGATAGCCTCAAAAATCTTGGAGCCCTGGTAGGATTGCAGGGTGGAAATTCCCATTTTTGACGCGATTTTGACAATGCCGTGGAGCACCGCGTCGTTGTAATCGTTGACCGCCGCGTAGTAGTCCTTGTCGAGCAGATCGTCATGGATAAGCTCATGGATAGTTTCGTGAACAAGATACGGGTTTATCGCGCTCGCGCCGTAAGCAAGAAGCGTTGCGAAGTGATGGACCTCGCGCGGCTCGCCGCTTTCAAGCACGATTGAGAGCGCGGTTCTCTTCTTGGTTGCGACCAAATGCTGGTGCAGCGCCGAAACCGCAAGCAGCGAAGGTATTGCAAGACGGTTCTCGTCAACGCCTCTGTCGGAGAGGATAAGAATATTCGCGCCGTCCGCGCACGCTTTGTCAGCCTCGACAAACAGCCGTTTGATAGCCTTTGAAAGCCGCGTATTTTTATAGTAAAGCATCGGGATAACGGCGACCTTAAAGCCCGAGAGCTTCATCTTTTTCAGCTTTAAAAGTCCTGTTGAGGTAAGGATCGGGTTTACTACCTTGATAACCCTGCAATTGTCGGGCTTTTCCTCAAGCAGGTTGCCGTCTTTTCCGATGTATATGGTGGTTGAGGTGACGATCTCCTCGCGGATAGCGTCGATCGGCGGATTTGTTACCTGCGCGAACACCTGCTTGAAGTAATCAAATAGCGGCAAAGGCTGCTTACTGAGCACCGCTAAAGGCTTGTCGCAGCCCATTGCGGCAATCGGCTCGGCGCCGCTTTGCGCCATCGGCAGAATGGACGTCATTACATCCTCATAGGTATAGCCGAACGCCTTTTGAAGCCTGCGCTTTTCGGCGCGCGGATGTTCCTCTACCTTTGTGTTGGGGACTTTTAAGTATTTTAAGCGCGTCAGATTCGCGTCCAGCCACTCGCCGTAGGGTCGGCGCGAGGCGTAGCGCAGCTTGATTTCCTCGTCGTCGATGAGCCTGCCCTGAACAGTATCGACAAGCAGCATTTTACCCGGGTGCAGGCGTTCCTTTTTAATTATTTTCTCGGCAGGCACGGGTAAAGCGCCAACTTCTGATGACAAAATCAAATTGTCGTCGTCGGTGATGTAATACCTTGAAGGTCTGAGTCCGTTGCGGTCGAGCACCGCCCCCATAACGTCACCGTCGGAAAACAAGATCGACGCGGGGCCGTCCCACGGCTCCATCATCGTGGCGTAGTACTGGTAAAAGTCGCGCTCCTTCTGCGGCATTGCGTGGTTGTTGTCCCACGGTTCGGGTATTGTTATCATTACGGCAAGCGGCAGATCCATTCCGCTCATTACCAAAAATTCGAGGGTGTTATCAAGGCGCGCGGAATCGCTGCCGTCGGGATTGACCACGGGCAGCACCTTATCGAAGTCGCCCATCAGGTGTTCGCTCTGCATTGTTTCCTCACGCGCGAGCATTTTGTCGGCGTTGCCGCGAATGGTGTTGATTTCGCCGTTGTGCACCATCATGCGGTTCGGGTGCGCCTTTTGCCAGCTGGGACAGGTGTTGGTGGAAAAGCGCGAATGGACCAGCGCGATGGCGGATTCGTAATCTTCGTCCTGCAAATCGGTGAAGAAACGGCGCAGATCGCCCACCAAAAACATGCCTTTATATACAATGGTGCGGCCGGAAAGCGACACCACATATGTGTCCTCATTGCTCTGCTCAAAAAATCTTCTCGCCACATAAAGCCTGCGGTCAAAGTCGATTCCGCGCTTTACACCCTCGGGGCGGTCGATAAAGCACTGCATGATATGCGGCATACATTCCAAGGCCTTTGCGCCGAGTACCGACGGGTTTGACGGAACCTCGCGCCAGCCGAGGATCTTTAAGCCTTCCTTTTCGGCGATTATCTCAAACATTTTGCGAGCCTGGTTGCGTCTAAGCTCATTTTGAGGAAAGAAAAACATGCCCACAGCATAGTCACGCTCGCCGCGAATGGGAATATCAAGCGATTTTGCAACTTTAGAAAAGAAATTATGCGAAATCTGAAGAAGAATACCAACGCCGTCGCCGGTTTTTCCCTCGGCGTCCTTGCCTGCGCGGTGCTCGAGCGTTTCAACTATAGTCAGCGCGTTCTTAACCGTGGCGTGCGACTTAAAACCCTTGATATTTACTACCGCTCCGATACCGCAGTTGTCATGTTCAAAAGCGGGTGAATACAGAGAGTTTTTTACCGGCGCTTCTCTTTGTACGCGGTCTTGATCTGCGTGGAACATAAAATCAATCCTTTCATATTTTGCAAGCAACGTACTCGCTTCCTGCAAAATCAATTACGGTTACCATTATATTACAGCGTATTCCGTATGTCAATAGCAAATTTGCAGCTTTTCTTTAGCTTTCATTCAAAAGCACATCAAATATTTATGGTTTCCGACTTGTTTTATTGTTAATTTTGCAAGAAACAGAAAAATTATTGCAAAACTACTTGACAATCATTTAACAAGGCGCTATAATAACGGCAATGACACAGCAAGGGCGCTGATGGCACAAAAGCCATCGGTGCCTTTTGCTTTTGCCAAAAAGGAAGAATGGAGAGATCAATATGACAAAGGTTCCCGAAATGTTCGGCAGCATGGTATTCAACGACAAGGTTATGCAGGAGCGCCTTCCAAAGGCTACCTACAAGGCACTTAAAAAGACCGTTGAAAACGGCGAGCCCCTTGACGAGGGCGTTGCTAACGTAGTTGCCAACGCGATGAAGGATTGGGCGATCGAGCTGGGCTGCACCCACTTTACCCACTGGTTCCAGCCCATGACAGGCGTTACTGCCGAGAAGCACGACAGCTTTATTCAGCCCTGCGGCGACGGCGTTATTATGGAGTTTTCGGGCAAGGAGCTTATCAAGGGCGAGCCCGACGCTTCCTCATTCCCCAGCGGCGGTATCCGCGCCACCTTTGAAGCGCGAGGCTATACAACATGGGATCCCACCTCGCCCGCGTTCGTGCGCGACGGTTCATTATATATTCCCACGGCGTTCTGCTCCTATACGGGAGAGGTTCTCGACAAAAAGACTCCGCTGCTCCGCTCAATGGAACGCCTGAGCAATGAAGCGGTCAAGGTTCTGCATTTACTCGGCAAAACAAATGTTACAAGAGTAGCCACAACCGTCGGTCCCGAGCAGGAATATTTTTTGGTAGACAAGGACCTGTACGATCAGCGCGTTGACTTAAAGCTCTGCGGAAGAACGCTCTTCGGCGCAATGGCTCCGAAAGGTCAGGAGCTTGAGGATCACTACTTCGGCTCTATCAAAACAAGAGTCGCGGCGTATATGAAGGAGCTTGACGAGGAGCTTTGGAAGCTCGGCATTTTAGCCAAGACCAAACACAACGAGGTCGCTCCCGCGCAGCATGAGCTTGCGCCGATCTTCTCGACCTCCAACATCGCTACCGACCACAATGAGCTGACAATGGAGATCATGCAGAAGGTCGCCGAAAGGCATAATCTTGTCTGCCTGCTGCATGAAAAGCCCTTCAAGGGCGTGAACGGCTCGGGCAAGCACAATAACTGGTCGATTTCCACCAACACCGGCGAAAACCTGCTCAGCCCCGGAAAACACACCGAGACAAATTATCAGTTCCAGCTTTTCCTCGCGGCGATCGTAAAGGCTGTTGA
>CAZVSQ010000109.1:0-5952 GCA_964629925.1 uncultured Ruminococcus sp. | reverse complement strand
TATCTCATCTGCCAGAAATACATCATCAAGGGTGTTGCGGCAGGCGCTGTTAAGGGATAATCCATTTAATTCGGAATTCGGAATTATCGATTTCAAAAAACAATAAAAAATCAGGGACGTGCTTTTTGACACGTCCCGTTTTTTTAATGGTATGATTTCGAGTTTTTTGATTTGCAATGTTTATATAACAGAACAATTGTTGCGGACATTTCAATTCCGCATTCCGAACTCCGAATTATCTTAAGAACCCGTTGATGATCTGCTCCTCAGCCTCGGCCTCGGTAAGTCCCAATGACATCAGCTTAATAAGCTGGTCGCCGGCTATTTTGCCGATAGCCGCCTCGTGGAACAGCATCGCGTCAACGTTATTAGCCTCAAGCGAGGGAATAGCAAGTATCTTGCCGTTGCCCATGATGATCGAGTCGCACTCGGTGTGACCGCTGCACGGCGCGTTTCCGATAACGCAGGCGTTGAAGGTCTGCGAGGAATTGTCGCGCGCCACCGAACGCGATACCACGTCGGCGGTGGAGTCCTCGCCGTTGAGCGTTACCTTGTAGTCGCTCTTGGCAAACTGCTCGCCGTGCGTCATAAGGCGCTCCTTTACAACAAGCTTTGCGCCCGCTTTCAGCTCGGCAATGGTGGAGCGCTCGGTGGAGTCAACGCCCTTGATCTGCTCCATTTCCATTTCCATGGTGCTGTTTTCTTCCATGTAAACTTCGGTTACGGGGTTCAAAATTCGCTTGCCGCTGCCGTCGCCGCTGCCGTAATGCTTTTCAACGTATCTGATTTTAGAATTTTTGCCTACATAAAAGCGGTGTATTCCGTCGTGTTGGGCGTCGTGCTCGCCGCAGTTGTCGATTCCGCAGCCCGCAACAATTACAACGTCGCAGTTGTCGCCCACGAAAAAGTCGTTGTAGACGGTTTCTTTGATTCCCGAGGTGCTCACTACAACGGGAATATGCACGCTCTCGCCCTTGGTGTTGGGCTTTATGAAGATGTCGATTCCCGGCAGCCCGTCCTTTGTCATTATGTCGATGTTGTCGGTGGTGTGTCTGCCCGCAAGCTGCGAGTTGACGCGGAAGTTATAAGCGCCCTCGGGCGTGTCGTGAATGTCGGCTATCTCGCCCAGAAGCTGCTTGCCGATATCGTCAATGTTCAAATCCAACATAAAACCGCCTCCTTATTTCAGCTTGTCGCAGGCGTCGACCGCCGCGGTAGTTCCGATAAGCTCGGGCAGAATATCAGCCGCGGAGCCTGTCTTTTTTATTATTCCGTCGACCAAAAGCACTATTTCGTCGGCGATATTCAGAATCCGCTCCTGGTGAGAGATGATAACTATCGAGCTGTCCTTGATGTTTTTGCGCATGTTCTCAAAAATGCGGATAAGGTTCTGGAAGCTCCAAAGGTCGATTCCCGCCTCGGGCTCGTCAAATACGCTGAGCCTTGTCCGACGCGCCAGGAGCGTGGCTATTTCAATTCGTTTAAGCTCGCCGCCCGAAAGCGAGGAGTTGATCTCGCGGTTTATATAGTCGCGCGCGCACAGTCCTACCTCCGAGAGGTAACTACACGCGTCGGTGATGTTAATTTCCTTTCCCGAGGCAAGCCTTAAAAGGTCGATAACGCGGATACCCTTAAAGCGCACGGGCTGCTGAAACGCAAAGCTCACGCCCAATTTTGCGCGCTCTGTAATGCCCGTATCGGTGATGTCCTGCCCCTCAAAGAAGATTTTGCCCGAGGTGGGCTTTTCAATGCCCATAATAAGGCGGGCGAGAGTTGATTTGCCGCTGCCGTTTGGACCTGTAATTACAACAAATTTGCCGTTGCCGATCGTGATGCTCAGGTCGTGGATTATCTCCTTCTGTACACCGCCGTCATCAACCGAAAAGGATAGGTTTCTCAGTTCCAGCATGTAGATTCTCCTCGTTTTGTCAATTTTTAGTATTATACATCATTTGCATCAAAAAAGCAAGCACCGCCACGCGGCAGGAAGCGCGGGAACGTGACGTTCCATCCGGTGCCGCCTTTGGAAAACTTGTTATAGCAGTTACGTTTCTGCAACGGCGTGTCCGATCTCGCGGGAACGTGACGTTCCATCCGGTGCCGCCTTTGGAAAACTTGTAATAACAGTTACGTTTCAGCAACGGCGCATCATTTCTCGCGGGTCGGGAAGTTTTGTTGATTACAAACGTCTGATTCGCGTACTGGGTGCAGCGTCACGCTGCCGTCACGCTGCCGCGTACTGGGTGCAGCGTCACGCTGCCGTCACGCGACCGGCGCGCTTGCAGGGTTTACTTTTTTGTTTTTTTGAGTTATTATTACTCTATACAATAGTAAGGATGTGTTGATTGTATGTTCAGAAAAATGCGTCGGTTTAAGCAGGAGCTTTCGGCGGAAAAATGCGCTGAAATCCTGCAAACAGAGCCAAGAGGCGTTTTAGCCGTGCTGGGCGACGGCGGCTATCCGTACACCGTACCGCTCGACTTCGTTTACGCCGACAACAAGCTGTTTTTCCACAGCGCGGTCGAGGGGCATAAAGTCGACGCTGTCCTCGGCAACCCAAAGGCTTCTTTCTGCGTGCTTAGTCAGGGAGAGCTTTCGGACGACGGCTGGTCATTTTTCTTTGACAGCGTTGTTGTTTTCGGAAAGGTCACAATTGTTGATGATGAGCGCGAAAGGGCGGATAAACTGCGCAGGCTCGGATTGAAATACTATCCTTCGGAAGTTGAAGTCGATGAGGAGCTTCGTAAAGATATAAAACGCGCGTTGCTGCTGCAGCTTGAAATTGAACATATTAGCGGAAAAAGAGTGCATGAAAAATAAGGCTATGAAACATAATATTTCTAATATAGAATCATACAAGCCCATAAACGATTATCTGTACCGCCAGGACGACAAACAGGCGGCGGCTCTTAAATACGGCAGGCTCGGCAAAAAAGTTGAAGACGTAGGCTGCGCTTTAGTTGCGGTATTCAACGTTATGAAACGTCTCGGAAAGCCTCGGGCAATGACGGAAATCATCAGTTCTGCCGAAAAGCTCGGAATGCCGTGGCTGTTCGGAGTGTTCGGCACAAAGCCGCGCTCGCTCGGAAGATATTTTTCCGCAAACGGCGTTGAATATGCAAGGATTTCCGATCTTGCCGAATTTAAAGAGCGCCTTTGCGGCTGCAATTGCGCTATTGTCTGCACCTGGAACGCCAAGCGCCTGCACGGAATACATTTTTACGCGGTTTTTAATGACGGCGGCACGCTTACTTCACTCAACCGCTTCTGCAACAACAATAACGCCATTCCGTTTTCTCCCGATGTGCTCAAGGAGAACCGATTTATTACGGGCTATCTGTTTTAGCCGACGAGCAGTCATAAACTTGCACAAAAAGAACGCAAAAATTTTGTGCAATAAAATATGAAAGAATAATAAAAAAAGCAAAATACACAAATTAATCCGCCTTTGGTTGTGCAAAGAGCGGATTTTTTGTTTTTTTCTTAAACGCATTGTTAATTGTGTACAAATATGTTATACTGTTATGGTGATATTTTATAAAATTTCTGAATAGATATCCAATTAGAAGTTTGAAATCATTTGAAGGGAGTTTTTTCTTTGAAACAATACGACGCGAAAAAGATTCTTAACATTGCGCTTGCCGGGCACAGCGGCTGCGGCAAGACCTCGGTAGCCGAGTCTATGCTTTATCTTGCCAAGGTAAGCGACAGACTGGGAAAGGTTGCGGACGGCAACACTACCCTCGACTTTGACAGCGAGGAGATCAAGCGCCAGACTTCTATTATGACAGCAGTTGCGCCCATAGAGTGGAAGGGAACAAAAATCAATATCATCGACACCCCCGGTCTTTTTGACTTTGCGGGCGGTGTAGCCGAGGGTATGCGCGCCGCCGACACAGCGGTCATCGTTGTATCCGGCAAGGACGGCGTAAACGTCGGTACCGAAAAGGCTGTTGAAGCTGCCGATAAGGCAGGCCTTACAAAGGTATTCTTCGTAAACGGTCTGTGCGATGAGGACGCGCGTTTCTACCGCGTATTTGAAAACCTTAAGTCCACCTTCGGACCTTCTGTGTGCCCTGTTGTTGTTCCTTATATCGTTGACGGCCAGGCTAACACCTACGTCAACCTGTTCGACTACAAGGCTTATGAGTACGGCGCTAACGGCGCTGTAAAGCCCACCGCTCTGCCCGATATGGGCAACAGGCTCGACGGACTCAGAGAGGCTATCAGAGAAGCCGTTGCCGAGACCAGCGAGGAGCTGATGGAGAAGTTCTTTATGGAAGAGGAGTTCACTCCCGAAGAGATCGTTACAGGCGTTTCACAGGGCGTTAAGGACGGCTCTATCTGCCCCGTATTCTGCGGCGACGCCCAGAGCACCTTTGCTATCGACCAGTTCCTGAACAGCCTTACCTGGCTTGCTCCCTCCGCCGCCGTAAAGGCTGAGGAAGTCGGCGTTGACCTTGACGGCGAGCCCGTAGAGGTAAGCGTGAACGTAAACGGCGCAGCAGCCGCTATCGTATTCAAGACCGTTGCCGACCCGTTTATCGGCAGACTTTCATATGTTAAGGTAGTTTCGGGCAAGATCGCTCCCGACGTTCCCGTGATCAACATGCGCACAGGCGCTCCCGAGCGCATCAGCAAGGTGCTTACCATGACGGGCAAAAAGCAGGCAGATACCGACTATATCGGCGCGGGCGACATCGGCGCTATTCCCAAGCTCGTTTCCACCAAGACGGGCGACACCCTCTGTTCACCGCTGAGAAAGGTTATCCTCGACGGTATCGACTATCCCGTATCGAGCTATTCAATGGCTATTTATCCCGCCAAAAAGGGTGACGAGGATAAGGTAGCCCAGGCTGTTGCAAAGCTGAGCGACGAGGATCCCACGATCAAGTTCGAAAGCAACCACGAAACCCACGAAATGATCATTTCAGGCCAGGGCGAACAGCACCTCGACGTTGTTATCTCGCGCCTTAAGAGCAAATATAACATCGAAGCTAAGCTCCAGAAGCCGAAGATCGCTTACCGCGAGACTATCCGCAAAAAGGTAAGCGCTCAGGGACGCTACAAGAAGCAGTCCGGCGGCCACGGCCAGTTCGGCGACGTTTGGATCGAGTTTGAGCCGTTTGATACCGACAGCCTCGAGTTCGCAGAGCGCGTTGTAGGCGGCGCCGTACCGAAGAATTTCTTCCCGGCTGTTGAAAAAGGTCTGCGCGACGCTATCAAGAAGGGCGTTCTCGCGGGCTATCCCACGGTAGGAATCAAGGCTACTCTGTACGACGGTTCTTATCACCCCGTAGACTCCTCCGAAATGTCATTTAAAACAGCGGCTTCGCTCGCGTATAAGAACGGTATCCCCAACGCTATGCCCACCCTGCTTGAGCCTATCGGCAGCCTTAAGGCTACCGTGCCGGACGGCAACATGGGCGACGTAATGGGCGAGGTAAACAAGCGCCGCGGCAGAGTTATGGGCATGAACCCCGCAGGCAAGGGCATGCAGGTCGTTGAGGCTGAGGTCCCCATGGCAGAGATGGCTGACTTTGCCACCTTTATCCGCCAGATCACCCAGGGACGCGGCTCATATGAGTTTACCTTTGTCCGCTACGAGGACTGCCCCGCTAACGTTGCCCAGAAGGTAATCGAAGCGGCTAAGGCGGAAGAAGAATAAGAATCATTAAAATGTAATGCGTAATTGCGGTCGGGCATAAAGATTGTATTGAACGGTACGTCTTTGCCCGGCCGTTTTAGTTGAAAGTGGCTGAGTGTGGAAGGCTGTTGGAAAATCTATAAATAATCAATGAAAACGCTTGCTTTTTTTGTAAAAAAAGTTTATGATAAATATAATACGGGTAATTATGTTTTTGCCCCGTTAAATCCATTTAAAAAGGAGATATTATTATGGGTATTATCAGAGCGGCGCTTAACGCCGTAAAAGGCGGCCTTGCCGACACT
>CAZVSQ010000108.1:0-6062 GCA_964629925.1 uncultured Ruminococcus sp. | reverse complement strand
CTACCGGGAACTAAGCCTTCATCATCTGCCGAAACGCTGAGAGCGCCGATAGCCATGGTTGAAGCAGCCATAGTACCGGCAAGGATGATACTTAATGCTTTTTTCATCTTAAATTCCTCCAATTATATTCCGAGTAATCGGTTATAAACATTATATAACAATTAAACGCAAAAATCAAGAAGTTTGAGAAAGATTGTTTTGTTAATTATGACAAATTTTTAATCAATTGTTTGTATCATTGTGTCAACTACTCGTCAGACTTGTTGTTTTTACGGACGCTGATAACGGCAAAAACGATTGCGCCCGCAATCAAAAGAGCGAATGCAGCTATAATAACTATCTTTAAGATACCGTTGCCCGAACCGCCTTTTTCATCACCGCTGTTGTTTTTGTTTACATCTACAACATTTGTCTTTACGCCCGAGCCGACTCTGACATGTTCTTTATTCTTCGGTGAGTTGTCATCGCCCATTCCGTCGGCATAGTTGATGAAGTCGCCCTGAAATTTAGAGATAACCTCCGGATCTTCGTTAACAATCGGAACGGCGTCGGACAATACGTTGCTTCCGTCAACCGAAAGATCATAAGTGAATTTATACCTCACAAAATCCTGCATATCTTTGCCGTAAAGCTCGGTAAAGAAATAAGAGATAGTGGTATCGCCGTCTTTAAGCACCTCAAAGTCCGCGCTGACAAACTTTGCTTTGTCTTCAAAGGAAGGCAGATTTGTTATAGAAGTATAGTTCATTAAGAGTCTGCCTTCGATCCCTTCATTGTAAAAGACGCTGTCAAACTTTTCAAAATTCAGGCTGCCCTTTTTATACTTCAGATGATCTTTATCGTAAAAAAGCTCAAGCTGAAAGCCCTCAACCGGATCGGCGTCACTTAAGTACAAGGTGAAAGTAACGGTTTTACCGACCTCCACCTTGCCCTCCTGATTGATCGTCAGTACCGAGTCGGATTTTTTGGCGTCGCCGTCATCGGCAAAAACCGGAGAGACCGATAAAACAATAAGAGCTATTGCAAAAAACACTGATGTAAATTTAATTCCAAAGTTCTTCATAACGTCATTCCTTTGTAGTTTATATAAAATTATTATATAATATATTAAAAAATAATTCAACACAGTTGTGTGACGATTTAATGAAATTTAAGTAACAATTATGAAATTATAATGTGAATTTATCGGGCACTCTTGCGCTAAAAAAGCACCCTCCGAAAACCGGAGTGTGCAAATTGATTATTTAGCTTTAAGCAATGATTATTTAACTCTTTTACGAGCAAAATAGATGCCTGCGGTTGCGGATACGAGTACGAGCAGGATGATAAGTGCCATGGAAGCGGCGCCTGTCTGTACTGCACCGTTGTTACCGTTGTTACCGGGATTGTCGGGGCTGCTGTCGCCTGTAGCAGGATTTGTAGCTGCTGTGGTGCCTGTAGCCGAGGTAACGTCGGTTGAAGCTGTGCCGGGCTCAGTTGTAACCGGAGCGGTTGTCTCGGGAGCTGTGGTCTCGGGAGCTGTGGTCTCGGGAGCGGTTGTCTCGGGAGCTGTGGTCTCGGGAGCTGTGGTCTCGGGAGCTGTGGTCTCGGGAGCTGTGGTCTCGGGAGCTGTAGTCTCGGGAGCTGTTGTCTCGGGAACAGTTGTGGTGGGCACAGGAGTGCGCTTGTCAACGGTGTTCTCGAAGATGATAACGTCGCCGTCATCTTCTCTTACAGTCATATCGATGATTGTAAGCTTAACATCAGTCTCGCCATCAGCTGTAGCATTGAATACGAATGTAATGAAGTCATCGCCTTCTGTTACAGCATAGGGATTCTCGATGTCAGTAAGGCTGCCCATTACATTGTAGGACTCAGCGTTTGTGTTGATGAGCATCGGACCCTTGTCAAATGTGCTGATACCGGTAAGCTCGAGCTTATCCTTATCATAGTCCATGCCCCACTGGATATCAACGATATTTCTGGTTTCGGGAGCCTTGAATGTAACTGTTACGCTGTCGCCAACCTTAACTGTCTGTGCGTCAACTGAAGCGCAGTAGTTGGAGGAACCGGTAACTGTCAGATTCTTAGCGGGCTCGGGCTCGGTTGTGGTGGGCTCGGGCTTTGTTGTTGTAGGAACGGGAGGCTCTTCGCCTGCGGGAGTGAAGATTGTGTTATATGTTCCGAGAGCGTACGCATCGTCATCAATAACGCCGCCGGTGATGGGTGTGTACTGTGAATAGGGCTCTGCAACATCGTCATCGCAAAGTGAAATTGTATCCATGTTGAGGTTAACGGTTGTGAGCTTAGCGTCCTTATCAAGGAGCTTAAATACAGCTCTTACAACAGTGATGGGCGAACCGTCTTCTTCAGTTGCGTAAGCTGCGGGCTTAACAGAGGTGTAGTTACCTACGATTCTGCCGCAGTTTGAATCATCAAATGTGTTGACCATGCCTGCGCCAAGTCCCTGCTCATAAGCGAACGGGAAGATGGTGAATACAGCTCTGCGGCCTTCGCCGTACTTGTTGTAAGCTTCTTTGAATTCGAGAACTGAAGTATCCCAAGTGAGCTCGTCAACGTCGAGGTTGATGAGGAACTTGCCGTCAGCAGCCATCTTGTAATCAACAGTGATGAATACGTTGCCGTCCTCATCAGCATACTTGTTTACATCGTCATAGTAAGCCTTGGTCTCGGGGAAGAAGTTGGAAGAAGCGACTACTGTACGACCGTAGCCTACGGGCTCGGGTACGGTTGTTTCGGGTACGGTTGTCTCTACGGGCTCATCATAATTGATTGTGATTGTAAACTTAGCGCCTGCCTTAGAAAGGAAGTCGAACTCTCTGAGGTCGAGCTGAGCCTTAACTGTGCATACATCGTCTGTATCGAAGGTGATGTTGTCGCCGTTGTAAACAGCGTCTGTTACTTCGCCGCTCTCAGCGAAAGCACCGCCGAAGTTGTGTGTCCATGCGCCGTCGATAGCAAACTTGATCTGACGCTCGAAGCCGTCGGGAACATTAGCAAACTCAATTTCCCATACGCCCTCTGCAACTTCTGTCATCTCGTTGGAAGCTGAAGCGGGATCCCAAGCTGCGCCGTTGAGCCATGCGCCTTCGCCGTTACCAACAGCGAATACAGTTCCAACCTCAAAATGAACATCAGCTACGTTGTCGCCGCTTACGGATACAACATATCCGTCCTCGGTAGGAGTTGCGGTTACTGTGAATGTACCTGCGTCTGTAAGAGCAAAGGTAACATTGTTGCCTGTCTCGTCGCCGAACCAGTCTGCGCCGTTCTTAACAGCCTTGAGCTGAACTACGTCGAATGCCTTGTCAACAGTGTAATCCCTGGTGAAGGTGCCGTCTTCATTAGCGGTCATCTTGTTGTCTTCGTTTGTGCCGTCCCAAGCTGTTCCGAAGATGTCAGCGGGAGTACCGGCTACTACGAAGGTATCCTCAACAACGGGCTCGGTTGTAGACTGGGGCTCTGTTGTTGTTTCTTGGGGCTCTGTTGTTGTTTCAGCGGGTTCGGTTGTTGTGGGCTCTACATAATCGTCGTCATATGTGCCGCCGTAAACCTCAGCCTGAGCTGTGTAATCGGGAGCGTCGGAAGCAACAACGCCGTTGTCTACGAGCTGAGTTTCCTTGTCAGTTGTAGAATCTTCGCCTTTTGAACTTGTTACTTTTAAATCCTTAACGTCGAGGTTGACAGTTGTGTCACCTGAACCGATCACCTTGAATGTAGCGGTAACAAAAGCTGTTTTGTCGCCGTTATCATCAGCCAGATCATAGGATTTGAGGTTTGTGCAGTTGCCAACGATTCTGCCTTCACCGGCGTTGGTATTCACCATAGCGTCGGAAACGCTGGGCATAACGTTGAGCTTGCCGCCTGCCTGGTTATTAGCTTCGTCAAACTGGAGGACGGAGCTGTCATATGTCAGTTCCCAGTCACAGTTGACCATTCCCTCTGCAGACTGAATAAAGTAGGTTACTGTTACCAAATTATCTTTAGCTGCGAGGTCCTCTTGCGAGAAGGACTGCTCTTTTGTAGCAAAGAGATTTGAAGTAGCTTTAACCGTAACGCCTGCAGAATCGCCGTCTTCGGTCGCTGCAACTGAAATAATTGCAACTGATAACGAAGTAACGATAAGCATTAACGCGAGCAGAAGGCTAAGTGCTTTTTTGTACATTTCTTTTTTTCCTCCTTTAATGATAATGCTTCTATAAGCAATACTATTATAATACAAGTGCTATCCAAAAGTCAATAAAAATTCTAAAATGGAAATCACTTTTTTACGAAAATCAATTATTTCGTTTATTTTAACAAGGATTTGAATCGCAATTTGTCACAATTCACAATAAAAGATATTACTATTTGTAACCATTCACATTATTTGACTGCCAATTCCATGAATCATAGCACATTTCTTCCAAATTCTTCTCAGCCTTCCAGCCGAGCACGCGCTCAGCCTTTTCGGCGTTTGCGTAGCATTCGGCAACATCGCCGGAGCGGCGCGGCTTGATGGCATAAGGGATTTTAATGTTGTTTACCTTTTCAAAAGCCTTAACGATGTCAAGCACGCTGTAGCCGGTGCCCGTGCCGAGGTTAACGATCTCAACGCCCTTGTGCTCTCCCGAATAGTCGATAGCCTTGACGTGGCCTTTGGCGAGGTCTACAACATGGATGTAGTCGCGCACGCCCGTGCCGTCGTGTGTGGGATAGTCGTCGCCGAACACGCCCAGCTGAGGAAGCCTGCCTGCCGCGACCTGGGTGATGTACGGCATGAGGTTATTGGGGATACCGTTGGGATCCTCGCCGATAAGTCCGCTCTTGTGAGCGCCTATCGGGTTGAAGTAGCGCAAAATAACGATCGACATATCGGGGTTGGCGTTCGCGGTGTCGGTCAAGATCTGCTCCATCATCAGCTTTGTCCAGCCGTAAGGGTTGGTGGGGCTGCCCGTGGGCATCGTTTCCACCAGCGGAACGGTTTTGGGAGTTCCGTAAACCGTAGCGGACGAGCTGAAAATAAAGTTGTTGACGCCAAACTTCTGCATGGTTTCAAGCAGAGTCAAGGTCGAGTCGATGTTGTTGCGGTAATAGAGCAGGGGCTTTTCACAGCTCTCGCCCACCGCTTTAAGACCGGCAAAGTGGATAACGGCGTCGATTTTGTTTTCGGAAAAAATCTTCTCTACCGCCGCCGCGCTGCAAACATCGGCTTCATAAAGCGGTATCTGAGCGCCCGTAATTTTTTCGACGCGCCTTATGGCCTCGGGGCAAGAGTTGGAAAAGTTGTCGGCAACTATAACGCTGTGCCCCGCTTCGATAAGCTCCACGCAGGTGTGGCTGCCTATATATCCCGCGCCGCCTGCAAGTAAAACGTTCATAAAATGTACCTTCCTTTTGTTTTTAACTGCTTCAAAAAAACACTATATAAATAGTATACGGATTTTACGCCTTTTCGGGCTCGGGATAGCTCTCACCGAAGGTCTCGGCCGTCATGCTCTTTATTACCTGAGGGTCGAGAGGTCTGTCGGCAAAATCGGTGTCGCACTCGGCTATCTCGTTTACAACGTCCATGCCCTCGATGACCTTGCCGAACGCGGCGTACTGGCCGTCGAGGTGAGGCGATGTCTTGTGCATGATAAAGAACTGCGAGCCGGCGGAATCGGGCATCATCGCGCGCGCCATAGAAAGCACGCCCTCGGTGTGTTTGAGGTCGTTTTTAAAGCCGTTTGCCGAAAACTCGCCCTTGATGTGATAGCCCGGGCCGCCCATTCCGGTTCCGTCGGGGCAGCCGCCCTGGATCATAAAACCGTAGATAACGCGGTGAAAGGTAAGTCCGTTGTAGAAGCCGCTGCCCGCAAGGCTTAAGAAATTAGCCACGGTATTGGGCGCGGTTTCGGGATAAAGCTCAGCCTTTATGAGCTTTCCGTTTTCCATTTCAATGGTGACGATTGGGTTTTTCATTGGAATCATTCCTTTTAAAATAGTTTTATTATCGCGGATATTCCCGAGCTTATCGCAACAACGATCATGCAGATAAGCTGTACAAGCAAATCAAAAATGCAGAGCACGGTCCCTATTAC
>CAZVSQ010000107.1:5674-6138 GCA_964629925.1 uncultured Ruminococcus sp. | reverse complement strand
GGAGAAAACCTTTGAAGCCTCGATAATAGCGGCGTTGGCGTTGGGGCCGAAGGCGCGGATACCCGCAGCCTGAAACGCGTCGACCATGCCGTCGGCAAGCGGATCGTCGGGAGCTACGAACACAAGGTCAATAGCGTTATCCTGCGCGAATCTCACCATGTTCTCCTTGTCCATAACGCCTATATTTACGACCTCGGCGTCGCGTGAGATACCGCCGTTGCCGGGAGCGCAATAGAGCTTTTCGCATTTAGGGCTCTCGAGCAGCTTTTTGATGAGCGCGTGCTCTCTGCCGCCTGAGCCGATCATTAAAATTTTCATAGTTTACCTCAATTCAAACTTGTTTCACCATTATTTGACCCGCCGTTGCAGAAACATCTCGGTTTATGCTTTGTTTCCAAAGGCGGAGTTGCCCCATCGTGGCAACGATCAGTGGTGGAACAGACGGATCCCAGTGAAGCACATTG
>CAZVSQ010000107.1:0-5664 GCA_964629925.1 uncultured Ruminococcus sp. | reverse complement strand
TTTTCATAGTTTACCTCGCTTTATGAGAGTGGAGTGTTGAGAGTGGAGTTTGGAGTTAAGGGTCGCTTCGCTCCGATTTATTTTTTTCTAAACTCCAAACTCAACTCTAAACTCTAAAATTAGTGATGGAACAGACGGATTCCCGTGAAGCACATTGTCATGTTGTACTTGTCGCAGGTGTCGATAACGTTGTCGTCGCGGATAGAGCCGCCGGGCTGAGCCACAAACTCAACGCCCGAACGCTTTGCGCGCTCGATGTTGTCGCCGAACGGGAAGAACGCGTCGCTTCCGAGCGAAACTCCGCTGAATGTGGCAAGCCACTCCTTCTTTTCCTCTTTGGTGAGGGGCTCGGGCTTTGTCTTGAAGAACTGCTCCCAAACGCCGTCGGCGAGTACGTCCTCGTAATCGTCGGAGATGTAAACGTCGATGGTATTGTCGCGGTCGGGACGGCGGATGTTGTCAACAAACGGAAGGTTCATTACCTTCGGATGCTGGCGGAGATACCAGATGTCGGCTTTATTTCCGGCAAGGCGTGTGCAGTGGATCCTTGACTGCTGACCTGCGCCCACGCCGATAGCCTGGCCGCCCTTGGCGTAGCAGACTGAGTTTGACTGGGTGTATTTGAGGGTGATAAGAGCGATAAGAAGGTCGCGCTTTGCTTCTTCGGTAAATTCTTTATTCTTTGTGGGAATATTCTGCATGAGCATAGCTTCGTCGATTTTCAGCTCGTTTCTGCCCTGCTCAAAGGTGACTCCGAAAACGTCCTTGTGCTCGATGGGAGCGGGAACATAGTCGGGATCGATTTTAACTACGTTGTATGTGCCCTTTCTCTTGGTCTTGAGGATCTCGAGAGCTTCGGGGGTATAATCCGGAGCGATGATCCCGTCGGAAACCTCGCGCCGGAGCAGCATTGCGGTCTGCACGTCGCAGGTGTCGGAAAGCGCGACCCAGTCGCCGTATGACGACATTCTGTCGGCGCCGCGCGCCATTGCGTAGGCTGAGGCTATGGGCGAAAGCTCAAGGTCGTCTACAAAATAAATCTTTTTGAGTGTGTCGGAAAGCTCGGTGGCAACCGCGGCGCCTGCCGGGCTTACATGCTTAAAGCTTGCAGCCGCAGGAAGCCCCGTAGCCGCTTTCAGCTCGCGTACAAGCTGATATGAGTTGAACGCGTCAAGAAAGTTGATGTAGCCGGGCTTGCCGTTGAGCACCTCAACAGGCAGCTCCTTGCCGTCCTGCATAAAAATGCGAGAGGGCTTTTGGTTGGGGTTGCAGCCGTATTTAAGAGCGAGTTCATTCATGGGTATCGTCCCTTTCTTTTAGTTGTTAAATAATTAAGTTTTGAGTAAAGTTTTTTTATTTCAGATTTTTTCAATAGTAACGTTTGTTTCCGCGGTGTAGGGGCGAACCCATGTGTTCGCCCTGATTTAGCAGAAACTTTTTTTGAGGCGCACACACGGGTGCGCCACTACGAATGTAATGGAAAGGTTTGATATAAAACCCGATGCATTACAAATCCGAAACCCAAACATTTTTACCTATTTATTTATTCTTATTGATGATCCTGCTGTCTGCCTCGCCTGTTGCTACGTCGATATAACGGACAAACAGCGAGACTTTGTTGTCCTCGTTTAACGCTTCCCAAACATTCTGAGCGAAGGCGTCGATATCGTCGTTGCCGATCTCAACAAGCGTGGGCTCGCCCTCAAAGCTGGGGAGCGGGCTGCCGTCGCCCATGTAGGTGTGGATAAAGCGGCCGAGACCTGCCAAAGGAGCGTCATATGAGAAGGTGTAGCGCTCGCAGCAGTCGGGGTTGCCGTCGGCGCTCTTAAGGATAGACATGGCGTAGTTCATCTTGCCGTCGGAGCACTTTACAATGCCCGAAATCCTCGGTGTGTAGTTTGGAGCGTCGGGCTCAAACTCGCGGGTGCGCAGCGCCTGCTCAAAGGTGAGCTGCTGATTCATAAGGTCATAAACGGTGTCGGTCTGGTCGCCGTTGGTGACTATAGTCTTGTTGCCGAGCACGCGCACGGGAGCGTAAATAATAAGCGAGGGATCCGTAAGCTTTGAGGGGTCGAACGCCTCGGTCTTGATTCCGTCCGCTGTTTCCACAAAAACGCGGTTGCGGCTGTTTTCGCTTCTGCCCATGATAAAGTAGGCGATGACCGCCTTTGTGCCGTCGGCTGTTCTGCCGAGCACAATGCCTCTGCCGGGGTATGTGGTCGAGGCGATTTCCTTTGTAAGTGATACCGCTTTCATATTTTCCTCCTAATCTTGAATTACTGTTTTATTGCCGGTTACTTTGATTTTATCTTCACAGAAAAGCGCCACGGCTCCGGGAAGGATTTTCCATTCCGCCTGCTCCATAACTCTTTTCTGGAGAATTTCGGGTGTGTCGCCGTCTTTGACCTCAACAGCCTTTTGTATGATTATGGGACCGCCGTCGCAGACTTCATTTACGAAATGAGCGGTAGCGCCCGTAACCTTAACGCCCTTTTTAAGCGCCTCCTCGTGCACGCGCAGGCCGTAGTAGCCCTCGCCGCAGAAGGACGGTATAAGCGCAGGGTGGATGTTGATGATGCGGTTTTCAAACGCTCTGATAACGCCCTTGCCGAGTATCGTCATAAAGCCCGCAAGCACAACTAAATCGGCGTTTTTGCTCTTTAAAAGCTCGGTGAGCGCCTCGTCGTATTTATCGAATTCATCATAATCCTTACGGCGGATAACGGCGGTTTCAATGCCGTTGTTCTCTGCCCGAGTGAGCGCGTAGGCGTTGGGGTTTGAGGAGATTACGCAGGTGATTTTGCCGTTTTTAAGCTCTCCCCTGTTTTGTGCGTCGATAAGCGCCTGAAGATTAGTTCCGCCGCCCGACACCAGCACAACAATATTTTTCATTACGCGAACACAACTCCTTCGCTGCCCTCGATCACCTCGCCCAGGATAACAGCGTCCTCACCGTTCTCCTTAAGCACCGCAAGAGCCTTGCCGGCGTCGTCCTTTGAAACGGCGGCTACCATGCCTACGCCCATATTGAAGGTGTTGAACATGTCGTGCTCGCTGATGTTTCCAACGCGCTGCATGAGCTTGAATATGGGCAGCACGGGAATTGCGCTCTTGGTGATCTTAGCCGAAAGCCCGTCTGTGAGCATTCTTGGGATATTCTCGTAAAAGCCGCCGCCGGTGATGTGCGATACGGCCTTTACCTCGACCTGCTCCATGAGCGCCAAGATAGGCTTTACGTAGATTTTGGTGGGAGTGAGCAGAGCCTCGCCGAGCGGCTTGTCAAGCTCGGGATAGGTGTTGTTGACAGTGGTTTCGTTTATGTCAAAAATCTTTCTTACAAGCGAGAAGCCGTTTGAGTGAACGCCCGATGAGCGCAAGCCTATCAGAACGTCGCCCGCCTTGAGCTTTGAGCCGTCGATCATCTTGGGCTTGTCCGCTATGCCTACGCAGAAGCCGGCAACGTCATACTCGTCCTCCGGCATCATGCCGGGGTGCTCGGCGGTCTCGCCGCCTATAAGCGCGCAGCCCGACTGCACGCAGCCCTCGGCGATACCCTCAACAATGGAGGCTACCTTTTCGGGGATATTTTTACCGATAGCGATATAGTCAAGGAAAAACAGAGGCTTTGCGCCGCAGCAGATAACGTCGTTTACGCACATTGCTACGGAATCAATGCCGATGGTGTTGTGCTTGTCAAGCAGGAACGCGAGCTTGATTTTTGTGCCTACGCCGTCGGTGCCGCTTATTAAGACAGGCTCCTCCATGCCCTTGAAGTCGGGAGCGAACAGGCCGCCGAAGCCGCCTATGCCCGAAACAACGCCGGGGATATTGGTGCGCGCGACGTGCTTTTTCATAAGCTCAACGCTCTTGTAACCCGCGGTGATGTCAACGCCTGCCGCCTTGTAACTCTCAGAAAAGCTTTCCATAATGATCCTCCGTTATTTATTTTTAATTTTCTTAGCGTACTTATCCACAAAGAATGTGGTGGGGACTTCGGCGCTGAACTGCTTTGTAAAGCAGCCGTCACAGAGTCCTATATCGGCTTCCTCAGCGGTTTTTCTGAGGCTTTCAATGCTGAGATAACCCAGGGTGTCCGCGCCGATCTCCTGCCTTATTTCCTCAACCGTCATGCTGTTTGCTATGAAGTTCTCGCTTATTCCTATGTCAAGCCCGAAATAGCACGGGAACACAAAAGGCGGCGAGCTGATAAGCATATGAATCTCCTTTGCGCCGGCTGAGCGGAGCAGGTTTACGATATGCTTAGAGGTCTGCCCTCTGACTATTGAGTCGTCGATAACTACGATGCGCTTGCCCTCTACATTCGCCTTAAGGGCAGTCAGCTTGGTGTGGAGCAGGCGCTTCTTTTTGTCCATGCCCGTTGCCGAGTTCCTGCCGAGGAATTTGTTTTTCATAAAGCCCATTCCGTAGGGAATGCCGGAAGCGCGCGCGTAGCCCTCGGCGGCTATTATTCCCGAATCGGGCACACCGCACACCATGTCAGCTTCTATGGGGTACTCCTTAAAGAGCATTTCGCCCGCCTTAAGCCTTGCGGTATAGACGCTCATGCCGTCGATAACACTGTCGGGGCGCGCCACATAAACGTACTCAAAAACGCACAGCGAGGTCTTTTCAGCCTTTTTATCGACAAAATAGCTGTGGAAGCCGCCCTCGTCAATAACTATCATCTCGCCCGGCTCAACGTCGCGGATAAGCTCGCCTCCGAGTGAGTCGATAACACAGCTCTCCGAGGTTATTATGTAGCTGTCCTTCAGCTTGCCGATACAAAGCGGACGGAAGCCGTATATATCGCGCACGCCGATAAGCCGCGTGGGCGCACATATAACCGTTGAATACGCTCCCTTTAGGCGCTTCATGGCGTTCAGAACGGCGGTTTCGAGGTCGTCGGTATGGATACGCTCCGTTGCGATAACGTAACCCATAAGCTCGGCGTTGGCGTTTGACTGGAAGATAGAGCCTCCGCGCTCAAGCTCCCGGCGTATCTCGGGAAAGTTGGTGATAGAGCCGTTGCTTGAAATAGCGAGCGAGCCCTCCTTGTACCTGAGCACCAGCGGCTGATTTGCCGCGCGGTCAAGGGCTGCGTTCATTGTGTAGCGCACATGGCCTACGGCTATTTTTCCGTTGGGCAGCTTGTCAAGCGTCTTGCCGCGGAAAACATCATGAACCATGCCGAGCTCCTTGACGGTCACGAACTTCTGATTGTCGTTTACGGTGATACCCGCGCTTACATGTCCCCTGTGCTGCAGGCTGTAAAGCGCGTCGTGGGTGATGGAAACAACGTTTTGGTCGTCGTTGTTTTTATATATTCCGAACACACCGCACTCGTCCATCGCCTTATCGAGGGCGGGGTTGATGTCTACATACTTCGTCATTAAAGCTCAGCCACCTTAGCCTGCATCGCCTCGTCCTTTTCGGCAACGCCCTTTTCCATGTCAGCCTTCATATTTTCAAGCTTTGCCGCGAGGTCATCGTCGGAAATAGCCAGCATTTCAACAGCGAGAATAGCCGCGTTAGCAGCTCCGTTTATTGCGACTGTCGCAACCGGAATACCGGTAGGCATCATAACGGTTGCAAGCAGCGCGTCCATGCCGTCAAGCTGAGAGGACTTGCAGGGGATACCGATTACGGGCAGAGTGGTTTTTGCCG
>CAZVSQ010000106.1:0-6169 GCA_964629925.1 uncultured Ruminococcus sp. | reverse complement strand
CGGCGGCGGAATCTGCCAAGCCAGCTCGACCATCTACAACGCGGCTATCCGCTCGGGACTCAGCATTTACGAGCGCGCTCCTCACGAGTGGGCTTCGGTTTACGTTCCCACCGGACTTGACGCTACGATAGACTATCCCAACATCGACTTAAAGCTTGAGAATATCTCGGATTATCAGGTGTTCCTCGAGTGCAAGCTTGTGAATTACACGCTTTACGCTACGTTCTGGGGCGTAAAGAACCCTGATTACGATGAAATCAAGGTCAGAAACGAGCTGGGCGAAACAAAGGGCTCAAAGTACTATGTAAACGCCTACCGCGTATATTACAAGGACGGCAAAAAAACAGGCGAAAAGGAGCTTCCGTCCTCATACTACGACCTTAAAAACGGCAAGGTGTTCTATCCCGCCGACAACGACGCGGGCGCGGTCGACAGTGATGTAGACGACCTAACCGAGCCCGTAGTTATACCTACCCAGACTCAGACAAGCGCGCAATCATCGAACGATGACACGCAAAGCTCGGTTCCCGAAACCACAGCCGAGGCGACAACGCAGGCGGAAACTCAGACCGAGAATCACAACAACGCCGAATCATAACTGAATGTATAAAACAAAAGCCTTCGCTTATACTTATAGCGGAGGTTTTTTGTATGGTAAAAAGATTGGGAGCGGGAACGCTCATTTTTGAAAATATGCCGAAAATCAGGGGCTTTGCTTCGGTTGCGGGCAAAAAGGAATCAGAAGGACCGCTGGGAGCGTTATTTGACAAGATAATTTACGACAGCCGCTGCGGAGCCGAAACTTTCGAGGAAGCCGAAAGCCGTTTGCAGCAGGAGGCGGCGCTGCACGCACTGGAAAAAAGCGGCCTGCACTCCGCGGATATCGACTATGTTTTCGCGGGCGACCTGCTCAATCAGTGCGTCGGCTCGTCGTTCGGCATGAAGGTGTACGGGATACCGTTTCTGGGGCAGTACGGCGCGTGCTCAACAATGGCTCAGGCGCTCATTTCGGGCGCGGTCTTTACCGAAAGCGGCGCGGCGCAAAACGCCTTGTGCGTGACCTCGTCGCACTTTTGCGCTGCTGAGCGGCAGTACCGTTTTCCCATGGAGTACGGCGAGGTTCGCACACCCACGGCGCAGTGGACGGTGACGGGAGCGGGCGCGTGCGTGCTGAGCCAAAGCGAAGGAGAAGTAAAAATAAAAGCCGCTGCGGTCGGAAAAATCACTGATATGCAGATAACCGACGCCAACAACATGGGTGCGGCAATGGCGCCTGCTGTGGGTATAATAAGACCATAAACAGGTCTTGTTTCACAGGAGGAAGCCAAATGGATACATGTTCACAGCAACAATTGATAAAAACCGCGCTCGAGGGCGCATACGGCAAATGGGGAACTAAATACAGAAAAATCCTGCTCAGCAGCGACAGAGAAAAGTATTACACCCTGCTCTGCTCCCAAACTCTGCACAAGTATCTCACCGATCTTGACGTCCGCGCCGAGCGGCTGTACAGCCGGACCGTGACGCGAATGGCAAAAAAGCAGGGCGTGACCGATGAGCTGAAGCAGCAAAACATTGCTCTCTGGACGGAAAAGATGGATCGCATAAAGGAGCGTGCCGAAAAGCTCGTGATGAAGGAAGTGATCCTCGCGTGAAAAAGTACGAGGAATATTTCGGGCAGCCGCAGCAAGCGCTCAAAATGTGGCAGGCGGCGCTGTATATCAGGCTATCTAAGGAGGATCTGGAGAAGAACCAAACCGAGAGCGCGTCCATAGCCAACCAGCGCGAGATTTTGAAGGAGTACCTAAAGCTACATCCCGACATAGCCCATGCCGATACATATGTGGACGACGGCTACTCGGGCACCGACTTTGACCGTCCGGGCTGGACAAGGCTTATGCAGGACATCAGGCTCAAAAAAATCAACTGCGTTATCGTCAAGGATCTTGCTCGCCTGGGCAGAAATTACACCCTCAGCGGCGACCTTATCGACAACCAGTTTGCCCGTATGGGCGTGCGGTTCATCGCGCTAAACAACGGCATCGACACATCGGGCGACGGCATGAACGCCGCGACGCGCTGCATTTCGATCGGAGTTACCAACGTCATTAACGAGAGCTACGCCGCCTCGACCTCAGTGAACATCCGCGGCACTCTTAACAATCACCGCAAACAGGGAAAATTCATCGGCGCGTTTGCGTGCTACGGCTACAAAAAAGACCCCGGCGACTACCACAGGCTGATTATAGATACCGACGTGTCAGAGGTCGTGAGGATGATTTTTGATGAGTTCATCGGCGGCAAAAGCGTCCTCGGTATCGCAAAAATGCTGAACAGCCTTAAAATCCCGAACCCGACGCTATATAAGCGGCAAAAGGGATTCAATTTTAATTCGCGGGCTGATAACGACGGGCTGTGGTGCGACAGAACCGTGCGGCGGATCCTGCAAAATCAAATGTATATCGGCAATATGGTGCAGGGCGTGAACCGCACGGTGAATTACAAGGTGCACGAGTGCCGGGCGGTGCCGAAGGACGAGTGGATAATCGTTGAAAACACCCACGAGCCGATCATCGACAGGGAGACCTTTGACAAGGCGCAGTCGATTTTTGAACGGAAAATACACAGCGGCAGAAAAACAGGCGAAGCGGATCTGTTCGCGGGATTTCTGTTCTGCGCCGACTGCGGCAAGTCCATGAATAAAAAGGTGAACCGTCAAAACGGCAAGATCTATTGCTACTACAAATGCGCCACCAGGCTGAAGAAAAGTCCCGACGCCTGCACCAACCACACAATAAGAACCGACAGACTAGAGGCGGCGGTACTGTCATATATTCACACCATGACCGAGGTCGTGCGGCAGTATGAAAGGCTGAATGAAAAGCCGTCAAAGCGCGGCGCGAAAAACGAAGCAGAGCCCGTGAATCGCACTCTTGAAGCAAAAAAAGCGGAGCGCGAAAGCTGTCTTAAAATCGCCGCCGACCTGTATCCCGACTGGAAAAACGGCATGATCACTCAGGAGGAGTACATGCAGATCAAGGCAAATCTGAGCGAAAAGCTCGAAAAGCTCGACAGCATGATAAGAAACCTGCAAAACGAAAAGGCGCGCCTCGAAGGCGAAGCGCTCACCGATAACGGCTTAGTAAGGAGCCTTATGAAATACCAAACCGCCCAAGCCCTGACGCGCCCGATGCTCGTGGAATTGATAGACAAAATAACAGTCCGCGAAAACGGCGCGGTAACGGTAAAAATGAGAGAATCCGAGGCGTTTGAAGCGCTGATGGAGGAGGTTGAGAAATGGCCTTTGTAAAAATTTGCCAAAAGGAAAAGGCTAATTTATTAAGAATATCAATTGATTTTTTTGAAAAAAAATATATAATTATAATTGGATTATTTTTTTATTATCACTATGATAATTATTGACAAAAAGCAACGGTAGGTGTATTATTGAAAATATTTTTGCTAAAGTGATATTTGCTTTTTTACAATAGGGTTAGGTAAGTAATGCAAAATATTATACAATGGGATGCTTTATGGAGCAAGTTAACTTCAACGGAACATATTAATGCTAAAATTGAATATTTAAATCATCTTGATTGCCTTTCCGGTTTTGAAGAGAATCATTTATACAATATTTGTAAGTGTATTTATGATGATTATTATGAAATAATTAAAGAAGACGATAACCGACTAATTAAAATCAGAAGAGAACTTTCAGATGTTTTCAGCCGTTTTAATGATGTATATTCTGTAAACACAAGGTCGAAGGATATCATCAGTTTGATTCAAAAAATAGTTTTAAGAAGATATAAGTATTATAGAAATAAAGAGATTGGAGAAAAGTATAGAAATATTTCCGGAGAAACATACAAAGATGTAATAACCGATCTGATTGGAGTCAGGGTTACGGTACGCAGTTCGGAGGTGTTCCGCAGTTTTGATACGCAGTTAAAACAGCTGTTTGCTCCGAGACCGAGAAAATATGTGTCAGGTCTTATTCTCCCTCACGAAGACGTTTCGATAATTGCCGAATATCCTGTATTTAAGCACCCTGAATTTGAAGTGGATAAACTTAACGGTTACACAGATATTTATCATTTGGAGCCGCAGGATTCCGGTTACCGCAGTGTTCACTATACTTTGAGCCGAGATGGCTTTTATATAGAACTGCAATTACGGACTATTTTTGACGATGGATGGTCAGAATGTAACCATGAGTATGTTTATAAAAAAGAAGGTCATTCGCATTATAAAATATTAGAAAGGCTTTCCAAAAACTTGAGAGAAACTTCTTCAGCTGCAAATGATTTTTGCAGCTTGATGTCGGATATTTATAATAATCATTCAGATGAAAAACCGGTAATTGGATTAAGTAAGCCTGATTTGAATGAAAATGAAATTCAAAAAGTAATTGACATTACCGAGCATTTGGAGAAAGTTGTCAATCAATTGAAAAAACTTTGTATAAAGGAGGACCAATAGATGAATCATCAAACAGCAGAAAAATTAGCCGACCGTTATGCTTTTGCAATTGAGCAGGGGTTGATAAAGCGCGATTCGCTCACAAATCACGGAAATAATTTCACTGGCTGCGGAGAGCAGATTGCACTAAAAAAATACATAGATTACATTTCTTCCGCAAGCTACTTTATGGCGGACCTGATCGAAAAAGGAGCGCTGAATAATGAGTAAACTTGATAACAAGTTTTTGATTGAGGCATTTACAGAGAACAAAATTAAAAACCGATACTGCTTTTTATATGATACTTTATGTGGATTTATTAAGGCGTCGGATTATTCGGATATTCTTATTATTTCATCACCAATTTTAAATCAGGTTGTAACAGATTATTTTACGGATATCTATCGCTTGAAAAAGTTTCATGAAGAGATAAATTTTGTTAATCAAGTTAAAATTTATTCATACATAGCTTATTGGGTTTGCAGAAGAAAGCCGATTCAGGTTATTAAAGATTTTAACGATGACACCGCGGAAAGCCTTGCAGATAAGGAAGAGCTTTCTTTTATTAATGAAAAAGCAATGACTTCGTTTATTCAGACATTATTGTTTCAAAAACCTTCCGACGTTGCAATTGTTTCGTCAAAGCGTGAAGAATTTTCGAGTTTTATCGAAAACTTGCTGTATGTGCTAAAATACAGACATTATAATGCGCAAAATATTGAATCAATGATATTGGCGTTTATGGCAGGAAGAGCTTATCAATATTCCACAGGGGAAAGTAGTAAATTTCAAATTGAAGAAGACAAGGATAGTTGATTGTCCTTGCCTTCTTTTTTGTTAAGGTGCCAGCTCTGCGAAAATTCTCAAAAGAATCTGTTTTAAACAGAATTTGAGACAATTATTGAGGAGGTTGAGAGGTGGAAATGAATATCAGTACCATAACGTAATTTCTTTAAAACTTTTAATAATTTTATTTGAAGTATATTGCATATTAACTCGTAATATGTTATATTATTAGCAGAATACTTCAAATTAGGTGATAGCATGAGGATTAAATCCGAAAACAACAATGCGGCGATATTAAAGGAACTTGGGCTGCGCATTAAACGCGGGAGAATCGATATGCAGATTTCACAGGCAGATTTTGCATATAAGGCGGGTATTTCCGTCCGGACACTTTCTGTTGCCGAGAACGGAGGCGACTTGCGAATGAGCAATCTTTTGCGTATTCTAAGAGTTTTGGGAAGTCTTGAAAACCTGAATACGCTTCTTCCGGAGCTTGATTTGAATCCGGAGGGTTATCTGACGCTGGGTAAAGAGCGGCAGAGAGTGTCGAGAAAACAAATCAATGATAATAAAAATACCGCATGGAAATGGGGCGATGAAGAATGTCAGTAGCAGAAGTAATGCTTTGGAACACAAAAATAGGAACCGTGATGCTGCCGGATATCGCTTTTTTATTTGCGTGCAAATAAAACTCAATCAACAAAACACTTTTTTTGAAAGAGTCTTTTGTTTACTGCTAAAAGTTGAAAAAACCGCTTAAACATGCCGCTTTTGTAAACTATTGCGAACTCTTTTAAATCTACTCTGCAAGGCATAGTTGAATCAAGGTGCGAGGCGAGCCCGAAGGGCGAGCCTCGCGTCTCGTTTTATCCGCTCCGCAAGGAGCGGGTAAAACGTTTTCGCGCAAGCGAAATCCACAAG
>CAZVSQ010000105.1:0-6200 GCA_964629925.1 uncultured Ruminococcus sp. | reverse complement strand
CTGCCTACCGAAAACTATGCTATTAAAAATCATGTCCACCCTGAAATCGTTACAAAGAACAATATCGCGCGTTTTAAAAAGCAAATCCAGTCGCTCGGTATCTCGTTTGACTGGAGCCGCGAGATCAATACCACGGATCCCGATTATTACAAGTGGACTCAGTGGATCTTTATTCAGCTCTTTAAGCATAATCTGGCTTATAAAAAAGAAATGAACGTTAACTGGTGCACCTCTTGTAAGTGCGTTCTCGCCAACGAGGAAGTTGTAAACGGCGTTTGCGAGCGGTGCGGCAGCGAGGTAGTTCACAAGGTAAAATCCCAGTGGATGCTCAAAATCACCGAATACGCCGACCGACTTATCAACGACCTTGATTTGGTAAATTATCCCGAGCGCGTAAAAGCTCAGCAGAAAAACTGGATCGGCAGAAGCACGGGCGCCGAGGTCGACTTCACCGCTACAACAGGCGATACTCTGACGGTGTACACCACAAGAGCCGATACACTTTACGGCGCTACATATATGGTTATCTCTCCCGAGCATCCGCTTATCGAAAAATGGGCGGACAGGCTTGAAAATATGGACGAGATCCGCGCTTATCAGGCTGCCGCCGCAAGGAAGTCCGATTTTGAGCGAACAGAGGTCGCCAAGGATAAAACAGGCGTTAAGCTCATGGGCGTAAACGCCATAAATCCCGTCAACAACAAGGAAATCCCGATTTTCATTTCCGACTACGTTCTTGTTTCTTATGGTACGGGAGCTATTATGGCTGTTCCCGCTCACGATACCCGCGACTGGGAGTTCGCAAAGAAATTCGACCTTCCCATAATTGAGGTCGTTAAGGGCGGCAACGTTATGGAAGAAGCCTTTACCGACTGCGCTACAGGAGTAATGGTTAACTCAGGTATGCTCGACGGACTTACCGTTGACGAGGCAAAGGTAAAGATCATCGATTGGCTCACCAAAGAGGGCAAAGGTCACTCAAAGGTAAATTATAAGCTGCGCGACTGGGTATTCTCGCGTCAGCGTTACTGGGGCGAGCCTATTCCGATAGTTCACTGCGACAAGTGCGGATATGTTCCGATCAACGAGAGCGAGCTGCCGCTCAGACTTCCCATGGTTGAATCATATGAGCCTACCGATACAGGCGAATCTCCGCTTGCCAATATGACCGACTGGATCAAAACAAAGTGCCCCAAGTGCGGTGGCGACGCTATGCGCGAGACCGATACAATGCCGCAGTGGGCAGGTTCATCGTGGTACTATCTGCGCTATATGGATCCCCACAACAACGAAGCCCTCGCTTCAAAGGAAGCCCTCAACTATTGGTCGCCCGTCGACTGGTACAACGGCGGAATGGAGCACACCACGCTTCACCTGCTCTACAGCCGCTTCTGGCACAAGTTCCTCTTTGACATCGGCGTTGTTCCCACTCCCGAGCCTTACGCAAAGCGCACCTCTCACGGCATGATCTTGGGTGAGAACGGCGAGAAGATGAGTAAGTCCCGCGGCAACGTCGTTAACCCCGACGATATCGTAAATGAGTACGGCGCCGACACCATGCGCCTTTACGAGATGTTTATCGGCGACTTTGAAAAGGCAGCTCCCTGGAGCCAGGCGAGCATTCGCGGCTGCCGCAGATTCCTTGAGCGCTTCTGGAACCTCCAGAATATTTTGATCGACGGCGATACCATCCGCCCCGAGCTTGAGAGTGCCTTCCACAAGACGATCAAAAAGGTCGGCGACGATATAGAGAACATTAAGTTCAACACCGCTATCGCCGCGCTTATGGCGCTTATCAACGATATTTCCAACGTAAAATCGGTCAACAGGGAAGAGCTCAGAATTTTCTCGATCCTGCTCAATCCGTTTGCTCCGCATATTACCGAGGAGGTTTACGAGGCTAACAAGCTCGGCGACGGAATCGTGGCGCAGGCTCAGTGGCCGGATTACGACGAATCGAAATGCGTTGAGGAAAGCGTTGAGATCGTTGTTCAGGTCAACGGCAAAATCAAGGCTAAGCTCAATGTTCCTGTCGACGCTTCAAAGGACGATATGCTTACTTTGGCAAAATCCGACGAAAAAGTACAGGCTGCAATTGACAATATGACTGTTATTAAGGAAATTGTTGTTCCTAAAAAGCTTGTAAACCTTGTTGTAAAGCCCAAATAAATAAAATTCTTCTAAATTTCTACATTTCTATTGACAATAATCGCTACATATTGTATAATAGCCTTGCAAATTATGCAAATTACCCATGCCTTATGGCAGATGGGAGGGAAGATAGATGGCAGAAATTAGATTAAAAGAGAATGAATCTCTTGAGAGCGCTTTAAGACGTTTCAAGAAGCAGTGTGCCCGCGCGGGCGATATTGCTGAAGTTCGCACAAGAGAAGCTTATGAAAAGCCTTCGGTAAAGCGCAAAAAGAAATCTGAAGCGGCTCGTAAACGCAAATACAGATGATCAAACAGGCGGACAGGGCAACTGTCCGCTTTTTTGTATGGGGTGATTTTTTTGAAAAGAATACTTATTATGCTGGGGCCTAACCTCAATATGGTCGGAATAAGAGAAAAGGGAGTTTACGGCACCGAGACCGCCGATACTATTTCCGAGGAAATACTGCTTTGTGCCGAGAAAAACGGCTTTGAGGCAGAGGTCTACCAGTCGAATCACGAGGGCGATTTGATCGATAAGATCCATGAATCGCTAACCGAGTTCGACGGCGCGGTTATCAATGCCGGCGCGCTCACTCATTACAGCTATGCTCTGCGTGACGCTATCGCTTCGGTAAATATCCCGTATGTCGAAGTCCATATGTCAAATATCCATGCCCGTGAGGAGTTCCGTCACCACTCGGTCATTGCTCCCGTATGCGTCGGTCAGATAGCGGGCTTCGGCAAACAGAGCTATTTTTTGGCAATTTCAGCGTTAAAGGATATTCTGAAATGAAAGAATTATTCGAAAAACGAATCAATGCACTGAGAACGCTTATTTCCGACAAAAAAGAAGCGCTGTTATTGTCAAACGAAGTAAATATCGGGTATTTTACGGGATTTTTTCACAGTGAAGGGTATCTTGTTTTAACTCAAAACAGTGTCACATTATTTGTGGATTTCCGCTATTTTGAGGCGGCGCAAAACAAGGCGCGCGGCTGTAAGGTGATCTGCTTTCAAAAACTGTCCGAGAGCTTGATTGAACTGTTTGAGTCCGAACATATTGAGTCGGTTATCGGTGAAGCCGATAATCTCAGCGTCAGCCGTTTTTCGTTCTTTAAAAAGGTTTTTTCTGAGCAAAATATTGAAATAACGGCAGACGGCTCGCTCGATAAAAAGATAAATGAGATTCGCATCATCAAGGATAAAACGGAAATCGATAAAATAGAGAAAGCGCAGAGAATCGCCGAAAAAGCGTATCTTGAAATGCTCGATTTTCTTAAACCGGGCGTCAGCGAGCGAGAGCTTTCGGCAAGGCTGGAGTTTGAGATGAAGCGCGGCGGGGCTGAGGATATTTCGTTTGATCTGATCACAATCACAGGCAAAAAGACTTCTCTTCCGCACGGAGTTCCCTCTGACGATACTGTAAAGCCCGGCGATTTCTTTACATGTGATTTCGGCGCGGTGTATGAGGGCTATCACAGCGACACCACGCGAACCGTGGCTGTCGGTTTTGCAACCGATGAAATGCGTGAGATATACGAAATCGTGCTTAAGGCTCAGCTTTCCGCTCTTGAAGAAATCCGCCCGAACGTAAAATGCAGCGTGGTCGATAAAACAGCAAGAGATATAATAGAGCTAAGCGGATACGGAAAATTCTTCGGTCATTCAACAGGGCACGGCGTAGGGCTTGATATCCACGAGCAGCCGTATGTTTCTTCAAAATGCGATACTGTTTTGCGACCGGGAATGATCATCACCGATGAACCGGGTATTTACTTGCCCGATAAATTCGGCGTGCGCATTGAGGACATGGTTTGCGTAACCGAAAACGGTTATCATAATTTTGTAAATTTACCCAAAGAATTGATAATTCTATAAAGTACTTGCATTTTTTCCCAATATTAGGTATAATGATTCTAACCCAGAGTTGTATTCATAAAATAGGAGGTAATTAAAATGATTTCAGCAGGTGATTTCAGAAACGGCGTTAAATTCGAAATGGATGGACAGGTAGTTTCCATCATCGAATTTCAGCATGTAAAACCGGGTAAGGGTGCTGCGTTTGTCAGAACTAAAATCAGAAACGTAATTACAGGCGCCGTGGTTGAAAAGACCTTCAACCCCAACGACAAATATCCCACAGCTTATATCGAAAGAAAGGACATGGAGTACAGCTATTCGGACGGCGATCTTTACTACTTCATGGACACCGAAACATGGGAGCAGATCCCCATCAACAAGACAGTCCTCGGCGACAACTTTAAGTTTGTTAAAGAGAACATGGTTTGCAAGATCCTGTCCTACAAGGGCAACGTATTCGGTGTTGAGCCGCCCAACTTTGTTGAGCTTACCGTTACAAAAACCGATCCCGGATTTAAGGGCGATACAGCTACAAACGCTACCAAGCCCGCAACGCTTGAAACAGGCGCAGAGATCAAAGTCCCGCTCTTTATCGACGAGGGCGAGGTCATCCAGATCGATACCCGCACAGGCGAATATATGGGCAGAGCTTAATTAGGAGAAAACTATGAATTTAACCGAAAAAATTGCTTATATCAAAGGTCTTGCCGAAGGTCTTTCGCTTGACGAAAGCAAGCCCGAGGTAAAGGTTATCAACGCTATCATCGACCTTCTTGACGATGTTGCTTACGAGGTAAAGGACATGGAAGAGCTTTACGATGAGCTCAGCGAAGAAGTCGACGAGATCGATCAGGATCTTGCAGATGTTGAAGATGAGTTATTCGGAGACGATGACGAAGATTATGACGATTTTGACGACTACGATGACGACGAGGATCCTTTTTACGAAGTAACCTGTGATTCCTGCGGCGAGAAGATCAACGTTTCGGAGGACGTTCTCCTCGAGGGTGAGATCACTTGCCCCAACTGCGGCGAAACACTTGAATTCGATTTCTCAAACCTCTTTGACGACGAGGAAGACTGCGATTTTGACTGCGATTCCTGCGATTATAAAGAGAACTGCGGCGAAGGCAAAGAATAATTCACCATCAAGCACCCCTTGTGTAAAATAGCAAGGGGTGTTTTTTTGGTTGCTCAAAAGCTTAAGCGAAAGCATTTTTATAAAAAGCACAGGCGCTTGATTCGCCTTGCTGTTTTTTTACTGCTTGTTTTTATTGCGGTAAGAGGCTTTGAAAAACAAATATCAAATTTCAGCAAAAACTATTTTCCGGCCTTTGCCCGTCAGGAAACAACAAAATGCGTCGGCAGTGCGGTTGAGAAGGTTCTGAAAAACGAGGTCTATTCATACGGCGATTTTGCTACTGTCAGATACAGGCAAAACAGGGTAAGCTCAATTGAAACTAACGCTGCTGCTATCAATTCATTTAAAACAGAGATTGTCACCGCGGCGGAAAATGAGATCGAAAAAATACGTAACAGCGTTATGCACATTCCGCTAGGCGCTTTTACCGGGCTGAGCCTTATAGCAAACTACGGGCCGAAAGTACCGCTGAGCTATTGCCTTACAGGCAGCTTTTCCGCTGAGCTCGTAAGCAGCTTTGAATCGGCGGGGATAAACCAGACGATACATCATATCCGTTTGATCGTCACCTCTGAAATCGTGACCGCATCCGTAGACTTTGACGATACGCTCACTTTTTCCTCTGATTATGAAATCGCTCAATCGGTGATCGTAGGAGAAATCCCCACAACATATGGTGGATATTTAACGGCTGTTCGCTGAAAAAGCCGAAATATTGTGTAAAAACATATTGAAATACCCGTTTAAATATGCTATAATTATTCAGTTAATCAAAATGGGTGAGTAGGTGTTTATTTGTTGGCTAATACTATTAAGGCGGAATCCATAAGCGATAAGCAGTTTGAATACATGAATCTTATTGCCGAAATAATGGAGATACGCAAGCGCGGCGAAAAGCCGCTGGCTTTTATTCGCACCTACGGCTGTCAGCAAAATGTTGCCGACAGTGAAAAAATCAAGGGAATGCTTGCACAATCGGGCTTTGACTTTACCGATTCGCCCGATGACGCCGACTTCATTCTTTTCAACACCTGCGCGGTGCGCG
>CAZVSQ010000104.1:0-6212 GCA_964629925.1 uncultured Ruminococcus sp. | reverse complement strand
AATCTTTTCAAGCCGCTTACATAATTCCGAATCAGAATTATCGTTTGCTTCCGACGGCAGCTCGGCTCCGCTTTTGCAGTTTGTCCGGGCAATAATAGCTATAGCTTTCAGCGCCTCGCCGCGAAAGCTGCTGTCACTGTATTCGGCGGCTTTTGATATATACCTTTTATAATCGCTGTTTGGAGCCGCATTCGTTTTCGGCTCGGTATCACCGATATTTGATATAAATCCCATAGGCAAAACCGCCATAAGCACAAAAAACAGGCTCGTAAGGAAAATTTTATATTTCATTCTAAACACTCTTATATTATTTTTCTTGACAATAAGGCGTAATTGTCTTAAAATAATATATGTACGCAATTTGGGGAGGATTCCCCTAAATCATATTTAAGGAGAAAAAGAGATATATGAAGGTAAAGTATTCCGTTATTCCCTTTGTACCGGCTTTTTTGGCAATGATGTTTTTTAAGCTGATGAGTCTTGTCGGAGCTGACGGCAGCGGCCGTTTTATGGGAATGGACAACACAGCCGTCACATATACGGTTCTCGGCATTACGCTGGGACTGTTTGCAGTGTGCATTATTATCAACCTTTTTGACCGTAAAACCGCGCCTGTTTATCCGGTTAAGAAAAACGCCGTTGCGGGTATTTTTGCGGTGCTTGCGGGTTTGACTGTTATGGCGTATTCCATTACCACGGCTGTTGACGCGTGGCAGGCAGGCGCCAATCAGGAATACAAGCTGCTTACAACGATTTGCGCGGCTTTCTCGCTTCCGGCGTGTATTTCGCTCGCTCTTATGTCAAGGATCCATTTCGCAGGCAAAAGCGTCGTTTCGTCTATATCGATGCTTTATGTATTCCCGTCGCTTTGGGGCTGCGCCGAGCTTGTAAATGAGTTTATGCAGGCAACCAAGACCAGTGTTTCGGCAAAGGATCTTACAAGAGTTATTTGTTATATCTTTATTGCTCTGTTCTTCTTCTCAAGCTCAATGGTCGTTTCACGCATCAAGGGCAGAAACCCGGTAAAGGGCGTGTTTATCTACGGTCTGCCTATGGCGGCTATTTCGCTTACCTTCGGTATTTACGAGCTGATAGCGCTCTCGCAAAAAAGCGGAGTCATCACTTCGGATCTGACTCAGAATCTTGTTATTTCATCCGGTGCTGTCGAATCGAGCGATCTGCTTAACTACAGCATTGCGCTTAACGCCGTTATGCTTATTGCCTGCGCGGCATATGCGCTGGTATTTATTTTCGAGCTTTTCCTCAATACCTATACAAAAGATGATATCGAGATAATAAGCGGACTCCCCAATGAAGAAGATACTGCCGATGAAAGCGATCCCGACGATGACGAGTTTGAGGATGATGATTTCACCGTGCTTTACGGAACCAGAAAAGACGACGCCGCTTTAGAATCCGATACCAACTACGCCAGCGACGCGGACTCGGATTATGCGTTTGCTTCAGCTGTTCCCGCAGATAAAAAAAGTGCGCTAAAAGCAAATATGCAGGCTGATTTCGGAGCCGATCCGGCAACCGTAAATGAAGAGTTTGAGTATTTGGTATTTTCGGATGCTCCTGTCGGCAATAACTCAAAAGACAAATCGGATGACGATTATTTTGCGACCAAAGCCGGTTTGGATGATTATATTATGGGTTTTCAGTATAATGACAGCGACGAGATAATGATCCCCAGACCGGCAAAGAAAAAGTCGGTAAAAAAGCAGGACAAGGCTGAGAATAAGGCGGTTAAAAAGACTGAGCCTGTAACTAAACCCGCAGAAAAAGCAGTAAAACCGGCTAAAGTCGAAAAAGCGGAGCCCAAAGCCGAGGCTCCTAAAGCTCAAATCCCGTTTGACACAAAAAAGGCTGAAAAAGCCGCCAGAGCCGAACGTGCGGCACAGGCAAAAAAAGCCGAAAAGCCTGTAAACGAAAAAAAGCCTGTAATAGAAACCAAAAAAGAAGAACCAGCAAAGGTTATCAAGCATCCGGTGGACGCAGAGCTTTCCGAAAACCTTAAGCACGGCTCTCTGGATGTTTCGGCACCTGCCGAACCGCGCGTGTCGAATGTTAATACCAATCTTGCTCTTGAGCTGAAAAAAGCCGCCGAGATGAGGAAGAATCCCGCTGCTCAGCAGGAAATATCTTCAAACGACGCTCTTGCCCGTCAGGAAGTAAAGCGCGCCGAAGAGGAGAAGGCACGCCGCACCGAAGAAGCCCGTAAGGCTGAAGAAGCACGCCGCGCCGAAGAAGCCCGTAGGGCTGAAGAAGCACGCCGTGCTCAGGAAGCGCGGATCGCCGAGGCTGCGCGCCGCGCCGAGCAGGCTCGCCGTCAAGCGGCTGCACGCCGCGCCGAGGAAGAGGCAAAAGCCGCCGAGTCGGCTGCTGACGTTCAAGACCTGAGCGACGTAGACAGACTTTTAAAAGAACTTGAAGATAAAAAATAACGGTTGACATTTTACTATTTAAGTGTTAATATAATTTTAATATTTTAGGCAATGACAGGGACAATACACTCTGTTTATCGTTTTTCAGAGAGCGGAGCAAAAGCTGAAAGCGCCGCATCCGAAGCAGTCTGTTACCACCCTTGAGCTCTGTGCAGGAAATGGCACGGCGTTTTCCGCGTTAAGGATTCCAAAGGACGCTTATGCGTTGAATTTGGGTGGAACCACGAGTAAATTCGTCCCAATGCCCTTCGGGGTGTTGGGACTTTTTAGATTTAAAGAAAAGGGGAAGTATTATGATCAACATTGAGTTAAAAGGCGGCGCAGTCAAGGAGTTTGAATACGGCGTAACGCCCGCTGAAATCGCAAAATCCATCGGCGCAGGCTTGTATAAGGCCGTTTGCGCCGCAAAAATAAACGGCGAGGTCGTCGACCTGCGCACTCCTATAGAAGCCGACAGCAAGGTTGAGCTTCTTACATTTGACGATGCCGACGGTAAGCATGCTTTCTGGCATACAGCGTCTCATGTGCTGGCTCAGGCGGTAAAGCGTCTTTATCCGAACGCCAAGTGCGCGATCGGCCCCGCTATCGAGTCGGGCTTTTATTATGACTTTGACGTTGAAAAGCCCTTCTCGGCCGAGGATCTGCAGAAAATCAAGGCTGAAATGAAAAAAATCGTAAAGTCGGGACTTGAGATATCCCGTTTTGAGCTTGAGCCCGAAAAGGCGGTCGAGCTTTTGGAGGGAATGGGCGAGCCCTATAAAGTCGAGCTCGCGAAGGAGCATACCTACAAGGGCGAGAACATAAGTTTTTATAAGCAGGGCGAGTTTACCGACCTCTGTGCGGGTCCGCACCTTATGTCGGTTGCCGCCGTTAAGGCAATTGAGCTTACAAACTGCACGGGCGCTTATTGGCGCGGCGACGCAAACAACGCCCAGCTTTGCCGTGTTTACGGTATCGCGTTCCCCAAGGCTTCAATGCTTGAGGAGCACCTTGCGATGCTCGAGGAGGCAAGAAAGCGCGACCACAACAAAATCGGCCGCGAGATGGGTTTCTTTACAACAGTAGATTATATCGGACAGGGCTTGCCTATCCTTCTTCCAAAGGGCGCGCGCGTGATCCAGCTTTTGCAGCGCTTTGTTGAGGATGAGGAGCAGAAGCGCGGCTGGCTTCTTACAAAAACTCCGTTTATGGCTAAGTCCGACCTCTATAAAATCAGCGGACACTGGGATCACTATCAGGACGGAATGTTTGTTCTCGGCGACCCCGACAACGACGATGAGGTTTACGCTCTCCGCCCGATGACATGCCCGTTCCAGTATCAGGCTTATCTCAATAAGCAGCGCTCTTACCGCGACCTGCCGCTGAGATACAACGAAACATCAACACTGTTCAGAAATGAGGCTTCGGGCGAAATGCACGGTCTTATACGCGTTCGCCAGTTCACGATCTCGGAAGGTCACCTCATGTGCACTCCCGAACAGCTCGAGGACGAGTTCAAGCAGTGCGTTGAGCTTGCTTCATTCATGCTTAAAACCGTAGGCCTTTATGAAGATGTTTCCTACCGCTTCTCGCAGTGGGATCCCAACGACCGCGAAAAGTACATCGGTACTCAGGAGGAGTGGGATGAGGTACAGGGCATGATGGGCAGGATCCTTGACCACCTTGAAATCCCGTATAAAATCGGTATCGGAGAGGCGGCGTTCTACGGTCCCAAGCTCGATATTCAAATCAAGAACGTTTACGGCAAAGAGGATACCTTAATTACTATCCAGATCGACCCGATGATCGCCGAGAAGTTCGGCATGGAGTATGTCGACCGGGACGGTGTGAAGAAAAAGCCATTCATTATTCACCGCACTTCGATCGGCTGCTACGAGAGAACTCTCGCACTTCTTATCGAAAAATACGCCGGCGCGTTCCCGCTGTGGCTCGCTCCCACTCAGGTCAAGCTCCTTGCCGTTGCCGACAGACATCTTGACTACGCATATGAGGTCAAAAAGGCTCTCGACGCTGCAGGCCTGCGCGTAGAGGTCGATACAAGAAGCGAGAAAATCGGCTATAAGATCCGCGAGGCGCAGATCGAAAAGGTGCCCTATATGATCATCGTAGGCGATAAGGACATCGAGGCAGGTACTATCTCAGTCCGCCACAGAAAAGAAGGCGACCTCGGCGCCATGAGTATCGAGGAATTCCTTAAGATCGCCTATGAAGAAATCAAAACAAAAGCCATAAAATAAAGCAGGTGACATATGGGACTTTCCCCATACGATAAAAAAAGGTACAAAGAGTCAAAGCGCCGCCGCAGGCAGGCTCTTATGCAGAGCGAAACGGGCTATATCGTTCCGTACCGTCGCAGCAAAAAGCCTGTTGTAATCGGCATTTGCTCATTAGCTCTTGTTCTGATCGCCGCTGCGGTTATCGCGGTTGTTTCCGCCTGTAACTCAAAACACCTTTCGTCCGATTCCGTCAGCAGTGAAATCGGAAGTGACGAGAGGCTCAGAGTCGTTAACCGTGCTAACCGCCTTGATGAGGATTATAAGCCATCTCTTGTAAGCTTTAACGGCGTTAAGGTCCATAAAGGCGTTGCGGACTCGCTTGAACAGCTTACCAAAGCCGCCGCCGAAAAGGGTGTTTCGCTTAAGGTGACAAATGGTTACTTTTCATTTGAAGACCAACAGAAGCTTTACGATCAGAACCTTGAGACTTATATGAAAAAGCCCGATTATACGCCCGTAAGAGCTCAGGCTGCGGCTCAGATGATAGTCCCGGAGGCGGGCTGCAGCGAGGCTCAAACAGGACTTCTTATTGAGTTTGATTTGTCGGATCCTCACGCGAAAGCTTTTTTAGAGCGAGAAGGCATAAACTATGGATTTATACTCCGCTATCCCGAAGGCAAAGAGGATATAACCCACAGACAGGCGTTTGACAATGTTTACCGCTATGTAGGCAAAGAGGACGCCGGGAAAATGCGTTCGTTTGACATGTGCTTGGAAGAATACTCAGAATATTTAGGCAGCCGTGAATAATTATGAAAAATAACAATAATCAAAAAACTAAAAAAGAGAATAGTTTTTTAAAGTTTTTCAGGGTGTTGTCGCTTACGGTAAAAACCCTTCCGCAAAAGGTAAAGCGGAACTCCACGGTCGTATGCGCCGTTCTTATCCTTATCGGAATAGTTCTTTCCGCCGCAGCAATGCCTAAATCAAGCTCTGCTTCGAGTTCTGATAGTCAGCCTGTAACTGACGCTGCGGCTACTGCCGCGACAACAACGCCTGTTGGACATAAAATTAACGGCATTCCTATTGTTGTTCAGGACTATTACAAGGCGGGGTGTGAAACCTACGCCTGCACCATGCTTCTTAAGGGTTTGGGCTACGACATCGACGAGCACAGGTTCATTGACAATTATCTTATCACCAGAGATTTCTCGTATGATGAGGCGGGCAACTTTTGCGGACCGGACATGAATTCGGCATTTGCCGGTGATTTGTTCACGGGTGCCGGTATTTTCTGTCCCGGTATGGCTAAATCGATGAATCAATTTCTTTCCAAACAAAAAAACGACAGCCGCCGCGCCTATCCTATCAAGGGCAAAACGCTTGAGCAGCTTTGCAAGGAATACATTGATAACGATATTCCCGTTATGACTTGGGTAACGACCTATATGCAGGAGTCCTACGACAAGCTCAGCTGGGTGAGCAATTATGTCGATGAAAACGCCGAGCACAAAATAGGCGACACAATGACATGGCGCCAAAACGAGCA
>CAZVSQ010000103.1:0-6259 GCA_964629925.1 uncultured Ruminococcus sp. | reverse complement strand
TTACCATCGAAAGAAAGGTAACAAAGCACCATCAGGACTGATGCAAAAGGGGCAAAACTATGGGTTCAAATAAAAAGAAGCCCGGTACGCGCGGCAAAAACGCGCAGGCGGTTATCGGCAATGTTTTGCCGCCCGTTATAGCGTTGTTTCTGGTTTTCTGCCTTTGGGTATTCATTTGCGCTCAGGGTTCTGTGCCGAAGGCTATGCTCCCTTCACCCGAGGACGTATGGAAGGCCTTTTGCAAGGACTGGCCGCTTATGATGAAGCACGCCCGAGTCACGCTTACCGAGACGTTTATCGGGCTGTTTATCGGCATAGTGATAGGCTTTTTGTCCGCCGTTATCATGGACAGGTTCAGCATCGTAAGAAAGATAATCTATCCGCTGATAATCATCAGCCAGACAATTCCCACGGTGGCAATCGCTCCGCTTTTGGTGCTGTGGCTCGGGTATCAAATGCTGCCTAAAATAGTGCTTATCGTGCTGATAGTGTTCTTCCCGATATCTATCAGTCTGCTTGAGGGCTTTGCCTCGGCTGACGCGGATACTATTAACCTTATGCGTTCAATGGGCGCTGACCGGCTGCAGATTTTCCGCTATGTAAAGGTTCCGGGAGCTTTGGGGCACTTCTTCTCCAGCCTTAAGATCTCGGTGTCCTATGCCGTTGTAGGCGCGGTGCTCGCTGAATGGCTCGGCGGAACCGAGGGGCTGGGCTGTTATCTTACGCGCGTAAGAAAGGCATTTTCTTACGACAAAATGTTTGCGGTTATCATTTTGATTTCCGTTATCAGTCTGCTGTTGATCTGGCTTACGGGGTTCATTCAAAAGAAATGCATGCCGTGGGACAGAGTAAATAAACTAAGGAGCTAATTATGAAAAAGAAAGTATTATCAATCGTGCTTGCGTGCGCGCTTGCGGCGTCTGTCGCGGCAGGCTGCGGCTCGCAGGACAGCAAATCATCCGACACATCAAGCAAGTCGTCCGACGCTTCAAAGGGCAGCGCAAGCCCCGATACGCCCGTCAACGGTGAAAAGACTAAAATCACCTTTGTCCTTGACTGGACTCCCAACACAAACCACACCGGTCTTTATGTTGCCGAGGAAAAGGGCTATTTCTCCGACGCAGGTCTTGACGTTGAGATCGTGCAGCCTCCCGAGGACGGCGCCGAAGTGCTTGTAGGCTCGGGCAAGGCTCAGTTCGGCGTAAGCTTTCAGGACAGCATGCTGCCTTATGTAGCAGGCGAAAACAAGCTGCCTATCGAGTCCGTTGCGGCGCTTGTACAACACAACACTTCGGGTATCATCTCGCTTAAGGGCAAGGGTATGGATACCCCAAAGGGCATGGAAGGCAAAAAGTACGCCACTTGGGATCTCCCGATTGAAAAGGCTACCCTTAAAGCGGTAGTTGAAAAGGACGGCGGCGACTTTGACAAGGTTGAGCTGATTCCCTCTACCGTGACCGACGAGGTTTCCGCGCTTCAGAGCGAGCAGGTTGACGCTATCTGGATTTTCTACGGCTGGGCAGGCGTTGCAACCGAGCTTGCGGGACTTGAAACCGACTACTTCGCGTTTAAGGATATCGACCCCGTATTTGACTACTACACACCCGTTGTTGTCGGAAACACCGACTGGATGAGCGAGAACCCCGCTGCAGCAAAGGCTTTCCTTTCCGCGCTTAAAAAAGGCTACGAGTTCGCTGTCGATAATCCCGACGACGCTGCCGACATCCTTCTAAAGGCGGCTCCCGAGCTTGACGAAAAGCTTGTAAAGGCAAGCCAGAAGTACCTTTCCAAGGAGTACAAGTCAGACGTTGAAAAGTGGGGCTATGTTGACCCCGCAAGGTGGAACGCCTACTATAACTGGATAAACGAAAACAAGCTTTACGAAGCCGAGATCCCCGAAAATACGGGCTTTACAAACGATTATCTGGAGTAAAAATGTACGCGCTTGAGGTTAAAAACGTAAGCTTTTCATACGACAACAGTACAAACACGCTTGAAAACATAAACCTTTCCCTTAACAAGGGCGAGATCGTGTGCCTGCTTGGCGTTAGCGGCGGCGGCAAAACGACCTTGTTTAACGTCATAGCCGGGCTTTTAAAGCCCCAATGCGGCAGCGTGTTCCTTGAAAACGAGGACATAACGGGGCAGACGGGCAAAATAAGCTATATGCTTCAAAAGGATATGCTTCTTCCGTACCGTACGGTCGAGGACAATGTGGCACTTCCCTTGATAATAAAGGGCGCAAAAAAGCGAGAGGCACGCAGGCTCGTGGGCGAGCACTTTGCTCAGTTCGGGCTTGACGGGACTCAGAAAAAATACCCTGCCGAGCTTTCGGGCGGAATGCGGCAGCGCGCGGCGCTTTTGAGGACATATATGTTCGGCGGAAGCGCGGCTCTGCTCGACGAGCCGTTCAGCGCACTTGATACTATTACCAAAGGCGAAATGCACCGCTGGTACCTTGACGTTATGGATAAAATAAAGCTGTCCACCATATTTATAACCCACGACATCGACGAGGCTGTTATGCTGTCTGACAGGATATATCTTCTCAGCGGAAAGCCGGGCACACTGAGCGATGAAATAATCATCAATGAGCCAAAGCCGAGGCGCTCCGACTTCAACCTTACAGAGGAGTTTTTAAATTACAAGCGATATATCGTATCTAAAATTCAATAGTATATAAACTGGAGCATGGTTCAAAACTCAAGATTGAGATTTTGAGCCATGCTCCTGCTTTTTCTTAAATTGCAGGGGCGGCTGTATGCGCCAAGCCCTTTTGGTTAATAATTTGTAAGAATAAAATGTGGTAATAAGGCTTTACAAACACAATATCTTGTGTTAAAATATAATCTGTATAAATATGCAAACAAATATTTGACGGAGGTTAATTATGGAGGCTTATAAAAAGGAATTTATTGAGTTTATGGTTGATTGTCAGGTGCTTAAATTCGGCGATTTTGTAACTAAAAGCGGCAGAAAAACTCCGTTTTTTGTAAATACGGGGTTTTACCGCACGGGCGCTCAGCTCAGGCGTTTAGGCGCGTATTATGCCGAGGCGATAAACAGTGCTTTCGGGCTTGATTTTGACGTGCTGTTCGGCCCCGCTTACAAGGGCATTCCGCTCTCGGTAGCGGCGACTATAGCAATAAGCGAGAAATACGACACCGACATCCGCTATTGCTCCAACCGCAAAGAGGTCAAAGACCACGGCGACAAGGGCATTCTGCTCGGCAGCCCCATTACCGACGGAGATAAGGTAGTTATCATTGAGGACGTTACCACGGCAGGTACCTCAATTGAGGAAACTCTGCCTATCATCAAGGCTCAGGGCGACGTTGATCCTATCGGACTTGTTGTTTCCGTTGACAGAATGGAGCGCGGCCAGGGCGAAAAGAGCGCTCTTTCCGAGATAGAAGAAAAATACGGCCTTAAAACGACCGCCATAGTTACAATGGCGGAGGTCGTTGAGCACCTTTACAACAAAGAGTATAAGGGTAAGGTCATTATCGACGATAAGCTTAAGGCGGCTATCGACGCTTATTACGAGCAATACGGTGTAAAGGCGTAATAATGGACGGCAAAAAGAAAAACGTCCACGAAGGTCACCGTCAGCGGATGAAAAAATACTTTGTCGAAAACGGCTTTAAAGGGCTTGAGGATCACCAGATCCTTGAAATGATACTCTTTTACGCCGTTCCGCGAAGAGATACAAACCTTATGGCTCATCGACTGCTCGACCGCTACGGAAGTATTGCCAAGGTGTGCGACGCTCCCATTGATACTCTTAAAAATGATTTCGGGCTTTCGGAGTCTACGGCGGTGTTTCTGAAAATGATCCCCGAGATGGCAAGGGTGTACTCCGAGTCAAAGCACACTGCGGAAACTATAGATATGGAAAGCGCTGCCGACTTGCTGTGCTCAAAGTTTATAGGAGCAAATGTCGAAAAGGTGGCTTTGGTGCTCAGCTCAGCCGATTGCAGGCTGATAATGTGCGATATCGTGTGCGAGGGCTCGATAAACGCGACCGAAATGCCCATCCGCAAAATAGTTGATTTAGCGCTCCGCCACAACGCAAAATACGCATATGTAGCTCATAACCATCCCAGCGATTTGTGTGTGCCGTCGCGCCCGGATCTTGAAACCACGCTTATACTGTCAAAAACGCTTTTCAGCATAGGCGTTATTCTTGCGGATCATATCATTTTTACGGATACGGACAGTTTTTCTATCCATTCCCATACCAAATTCAAAAAATATTTTGTAACTTCATAACTATGGATTTTAAGATTCATTCAAAATATAAGCCTACCGGCGATCAGCCTCAGGCGATAGATACGCTTGTAAACAGCATCAACGCAGGCAACAAGGAGACAACTCTGCTGGGCGTTACGGGCTCGGGCAAGACGTTCACAATGGCAAACGTTATTGAGCGCACTCAGCGGCCTACGCTTGTTTTGGCGCACAACAAAACGCTTGCCGCTCAGCTTTGCAGCGAGTTTAAGGAGATTTTTCCCGAGAACGCCGTCGAGTACTTCGTAAGCTACTACGATTACTACCAGCCCGAGGCGTATGTCGCTCAGACCGATACCTATATCGAAAAGGACAGTTCCATAAACGACGAGATCGACAAGCTGCGCCACAGCGCCACGCTCGCTTTATCGGAGCGGCGGGATGTGATAATTGTAGCCTCGGTGTCCTGCATTTACAGCCTGGGCGACCCTATCGACTACCGCAATATGGTCATCTCGCTGCGCCCGGGTATGCAAAAGTCGCGCGACGAGCTTGTAAAAAAGCTTGTTGAGCTGCAATACGAGCGCAACGACGTTAATTTTATCCGAAACAAATTCCGCGTAAGGGGAGATGTGGTCGAGATTTTCCCTGCCGCGTCGGGCGATTCGATCATCCGCGTTGAGTTTTTCGGCGATGAAATAGACCGCATTTCCGAGATAAACCCGCTTACGGGCGAGCTTAAGGCGCTTTTGAAGCATGCGGCAATATATCCCGCCTCGCACTATATCGTGTCGAGAGATAAAATGCAGGTCGCTCTTAACGAGATCGAGCGCGAGCTTAACGAGCGGCTCGAGTATTTCCGCGAAAACGGCAAGCTGCTTGAGGCTCAGCGAATAGAGCAGCGCACGCGCTACGATATGGAAATGCTGCAGGAGATAGGCTTTTGCTCCGGCATTGAAAACTATTCAAGGATATTGTCGGGCAGGGCTCCGGGCTCGTCGCCCTACACGCTTCTTGATTATTTCCCCGACGACTTTCTGCTTTTTGTGGACGAGAGCCATGTAACGCTCCCTCAGGTAAGAGGCATGTACGCGGGCGACCGCGCGCGCAAAAAGAGCCTTATTGATTACGGCTTCCGCCTGCCCTCGGCATATGACAACCGACCGCTAAACTTCGACGAGTTTTACGCTCACATTAATCAGGCGGTGTTTGTAAGCGCCACGCCGGGAGATTTGGAGCTTGAAAAAAGTCAGGTGATTGCCGAGCAGATCATCCGCCCGACGGGACTGCTCGACCCGGAGATATCAGTCCGCCCCACGGAAGGGCAGCTTGACGACTTGGTATCCGAAATCAATATCCGCGCCGCAAAAAAGCAGCGCGTGCTTGTTACAACACTCACAAAAAAGATGGCGGAGGACTTGACCTCGTACCTCGAGACTCTGGGGATCCGCGTAAGATATATGCACCACGACATCGACACCGTGGAGCGGATGGAGATCGTCCGCGACCTGCGGCTCGGCGAGTTCGATGTGCTTGTGGGGATCAACCTGCTCAGAGAAGGACTTGACATTCCCGAGGTATCGCTTGTGGCGGTTCTCGACGCCGACAAGGAGGGCTTTCTGCGCAGCGCCCGCTCGCTTATCCAGATAACCGGACGCGCCGCCAGAAACAGCGAGGGCATGGTTATTATGTACGCCGACAGCGTAACAGACTCCATGCAGCAGACGATCGTAGAAACGAACCGCCGCCGCGAGATACAGCAGAAATACAACGAGGAGCACGGGATCGTTCCCAAAACTATAGTCAAAAAGGTAAGCGAGATACTTGAGATCTCGACTCATTCCGACAGCGAGTTCAAGAACGTCAAAAAGCTCAGCAAGGCTCAGCGCCAGCAGCTTATAGAAAGCCTCACCAAAGAGATGAAGGCGGCGGCAAGGCTCCTTGAATTTGAGCATGCGGCATACCTGCGCGATAAAATAAAGAAGCTGCGCGGGGAACGTGACGTTCCATCCAAATCCGCCTTTGGAGA
>CAZVSQ010000102.1:0-6419 GCA_964629925.1 uncultured Ruminococcus sp. | reverse complement strand
GCGCCGCCGCAGACGTCGCTGTTTTGAGCGAAAGCGTAAACGGGCAGCCCCTCTACGGTGCCGAAGCCCGCGACGACCTCGGCAAAGCCCTCGCCCGATTTGGCAAAAGCGTCGATCTCGCAGAAGCTGCCTTCATCAAAAAATCCGGTGACTGTCTGATACGCGGACGTTGCCGCGATTTCAGCCTTTGCCGCCTGAATTCTGTCAGTATCCATGTGTATATCCTCCTGTGCAAGCGATAAGACCAAACTACCGCATATTAAACTTATATTATTATACCGCAAAACGGAAAAAAGCACAAGGGGGATTTATAAAAATTTACCGCATACAAATTTATAAAATATTGCCGCATAAAAAGGACGCACAGCCGTGCGCCCCTGAAAATCAATAATAATAAATCAAATCAGCCTTCCGTTTACAAGCGGATTGGCAAGCAGGTTTTTTACTTCCTTTTCGGTAAGGTCGCGCCAGTCTCCCTGTTTAAGCATACCCATTTTCACTCCGCCTATCTGGGTGCGGCGCAGACGAGCCACTTCAAGCCCTACGGCGTCGCACATACGGCGTATCTCGCGGTTTTTGCCCTCGTGAAGGATCATCTCAAGCACAACCCTGCCCGGCTCCTTGTGAACAACATGAACGATGGCGGGCGCGGTTTTTACGCCGTCAAGCTCAACGCCCGTTTCAAGCTTTACAAGCTGATCCTCGGTAATATCGGGGCCCACGGTTACTCGGTAAAATTTATAAACACTGTTGCGCGGATGCATAACCTTATTTGCAAACTCGCCGTCGTTGGTGAAGATAAGCAGACCCTCGCTGTCCTTGTCAAGCCTGCCTATGGGATATACCCTCTCGCCCACGTTTTTAACAAGCTCGGCAACGCATTTTCTGCCGCGCTCGTCGTTCATTGTGGTAATAAAGCCGCGCGGCTTGTTGAGCATGATATATCGGTAATGCGTTTTAGGCATGACAACGCGCTTGCCGCTGACATAAACCTTGTCGTTCGGCGTTACCTTGTCGCCCAGTACGGCGGTCTTTCCGTTGATTTTAACCTTGCCCTGCACAATAAGCTCCTCGGCTTTTCTGCGCGAGGCAATGCCGCACTGTGATATAAATTTTTGAAGTCTTACGGGTTCGTTTTTAACCATATGTAAAAAATTCCTTTATTCTTTGAAAAAATCCTTTTTTGACTCTCTTTTCCCCTACATTTTCGGCGGCTTTCAGCTTAACGCTTTTAAGCACCTTGCCGCCGAGCAGATAGTCTATCCTGCCCAAAGCTTCGCCCTTATTTACCGGCGCGTAAATAAAGCTGTCGAGATATATCTTTCGCTCTATCTTATCGTCGCCGCCTTCAAGGACGATATCAACGTCGCTCTCACCTGTTAACGCGACTTTATTTTGCTCGCCTCCGACACACGGAACGTCGATTTTCAGACTGCCGTCGCCGCTGTGATAGCCGCTCAGGCGTGAAAATCCGTAATCAAACAGCGCCATGTGGTCGTTCCAGTCAGTCCTGTCGTCAAGCGTAACGCACACCAATGTCACGTTGTTGCGCCGCGCCGCCGATACAAGGCACCTGCCCGCGGCTGTGGTATAGCCTGTTTTGCCGCCGATGCAGTCGGGATAAAGCTTAAGCAGGCGGTTGTGATTGGCATAGGTGATTTTTTTGTCTGACGGCTCTGCAAACGAAACAACCGCGCTTTTCTGAGAGGTAAGACTTGAAAAAGCCTTGCTGCGCAGTCCCACAGCCATCAGCAGCGCCATATCAGCCGCCGTGGTGTAGTGCTCGTCATCGTCAAGTCCGCTGGGCGTGACAAAATGGGTGTTCTCCATTCCGATTTGCTTTGCGCGCGCGTTCATCAGGTTTGAAAACTTTTTAAAGCTTCCCGAAATCGAAACAGCAGCCGCGTTTGCCGCGTCGTTGCCCGAGACCATCATCATGCCCGCTGCCAGGTCGCTGAGCCTCAGCTTTTCGCCGACCTCAAGGTACATTGAGCTGCCCTCGGCAGTCATTTCATCGGTGAAGGTTATTACGCGGTCGTTTTTTGCCGCTTCCTCAAGCGTCAGAAGCGCGGTCATAAGCTTTGTGGTGCTGGCGGGCTTCATACGCTTGTTTTCATTCTCTGAAAGAATTATCTTTTTGTTCTCCACGCAATAGAGCACAAAGGCTCCGGCGTCTGTTTTCGGAATATCTGCCGCCGAAACGCTGACAGGAAAAACAAAAATCAAAGCAAAGCAAAGGATAATCGCGACTGTCTTTTTCATTTAAGCACCCCTGTGCATTATATGCGCGGAGTGAGCGTATATGCTAAATCAATCAGATGTCAACGTCGTCAACTGTGATTTCGGAGAAGTCGTCGGTTACGTCGATTTCGGTTTTCTTGTCCTTTTTAAAGAAGCCCTTTACCTTATCGACAACATCGGGGACCATGCCCATGATCTTATCAAGTCCGTCGCCGCCGCCTACGGAGATAAGGCGCACGTTGCCCTTATAAACGGTGAGGAACGCGATAGGCTGAATGGTGACTCCGGCGCCGCTGCCGCCGCCGAAAAGGTCTTTTTTCTCGTTTTTGGTGGGCAGATCGGAGCCGCCCGACGCAAAGCCGTAGCTGACCTTGGAAACGGGAATGATGAGCGTGCCGTCCTCGGCTGTGATTGGTGTGCCGACGATGGTGTTTACGTCGACCATTTCCTTGATTTTATCCATTGTGATGTTCATTAAGTTATCGATGGGATGTGCCATATTAACCTCTCCTCTGTTGAAAGTATTGATTTCTTTACTATCTGTATCTTTCGGCTTTTTGCCGTTTTTAAGACGAATTAAAAGCTTGATCGCCTTGAAGCCGTAGCGGAAGGCGACAGCGAAAATCCACAGCAGGCGGATATATGCGTAAATATCCACCGCGTACTGCGACTGAGAGCCCTCGTTAAAGTCGGGCGAAATATCGACGCCGTACTTTTTGCATTTTGCCGCCTTTACAAGAATACTCACCGCGGGGTAAACCGCAAGGCAAAAGTAACCGTATTTTACGGCGGTGTCGTCGGCGTCCTCGCCGTGGTAGCAAATGCTTATGCTGAAGCGCTTTATGACAAGGTGCTTGAAAAAGCTTTTCAGCGCTCCTTTTGCAAGCGAAGCCGCCTCGCGTATAGTGTCGACAAGCCAAAGAATGCCTTTTTCTTTAACTATACCCGGCTTTTTCTTCTTTTTCTTATCTTCTTAGGATTCCTTTTCCTTGTCCTTTTTCTTATCTTTTTTCTTTTTCTTGGGCTTAGGCGGATAAACGGTTATCGGAATGAAGCCTATCTTCAGAACCGCCTTTACCTCGCCCTTATATGAAACCTTTACGCCTATCGGAATCAACAGTATCAGAAAAATCAGCAGGATGATTCCGAGCAGTATATAAAGCCACGTCAAATGCATCCCCCGTTTCTCTCACAATGATATCCGCGCCGTTTATTCCTCGGGCTCGGTTTCCTGCGGCTCCTTTTCATCCTCGCTCTCGGGAAGCGGAGGCAGCTCGTCTAAGCTGCTGATATTAAAGCAGCGCAAAAAGTTTTCGGTAGTGCCGTATAAAAGCGGTCTGCCCGGAAGTTCAAGCCTGCCCTTTTCCTCTATCAGATCCTTTGAGGTAAGGCTGCCGATAACGCCGCTGCAGTCAACGCCACGCACCTGCTCCACAAACGCCTTTGTAACGGGCTGATTGTACGCCACGGCCGCCAGTACCTCAAGCGCCGCCTGAGAAAGCGGAGTATTCCTGCGCAAATCCATTACGGTGCGGATCTGCGGCGCGTATTCCTTGCGCGACACCATTTGATAGCTGTTTTTAAGCTTTATAATAGTTATGCCCGTTTCGGTGCTTTCGTAGTCATTCAAAAGCGCCTCAACGCCGCTGTCGACCTCCTCGGCGGAGATCTCAAGCGCCTGAGCGATCCTATCGCGCTCAACCGAGCCGCCTGCGGCAAAGAGTATTGCCTCGATAGCGGCGCGGATATTTATTTCTTTTACAGAATTATCTTCATTCATCAGGAGTTGCCCCCTCTCTTTCGATCATACGCACCACGGCGTTCTCTCCCGAACCTTCTATTCGGATACGCTTGCCCTTGACAAGCTCCAGCGTAGCCAAAAATGTAGCCACCAAGTCGCTTTTGCCCTCGCACACCTCAAAAATCTCGTGGTATTCAAGCCTTTTGCCGTGCCAAAGCCTGCGCATTAGCTGAATGATCTTGCTGTTTACCGAAACTATTTTATGGGCGACTATGCCCGAAAAAGCCTGCTCTGACGGCGGCAGACGCCGCTTTCCCCTGCCGACCGCGCTGATATAAGCCTTTGCTATATCCTCGCTCGGATGGCTGCGGTTATATGTCATATCGTACTCAACGGGCGACGCCGCGCGGAAGAAGGTGTCGAAGTCGTAGATACCGCCGAGCTTTGCGGCTATCTCTCTGCACACAGCGTATTCAAGCAGCTGACCTGACAGCTCCTTTTTGAGCTCCTCGGCTTCTTCCTCGTACTTTGGCAGCAGCATTACGGATTTGATGTACACAAGCCTTGACGCCATCGTTAGAAACTCGGAGGCAATTTCCATCTGTTTTTCCTGCATGCGGTTTATCTGCTCCATGTACTGCTCAAGCAGGTCGGAGATCTGAATGTCGTATATGTCGATTTTATTTTTTGATATCAAAGTCAATAGCAAGTCAAGCGGCCCCTCAAAAACGGGAAGCTTGTATTGCAGCTGCGTTTCCATAGGCGCCTCAGCTTACAAAGGGCTTGAACGGGAGCCGCGCAAGCCAGGCTATTCCGTCGTTTAACCAGTCGGTACAGGTGCTCAGAACGCCGTTAAGAGCGCCTCCCCACATAAGGGCAAAAAGCACTATGAAAAAAACGTTCTGATAGCGGTAGAAAAAGTTGACCGCCTTGTTGGGTAAAAAGACAAACAGAACCTTTGAACCGTCGAGCGGAGGTATCGGAATAAGGTTGAACACCGCCAGACTGAGGTTAACCGTAATATAGAATGACAGGAAATAATAAAGGAGCGTATAGCTGAAAGTCATTCCGTTTGTAGAGATAAGCATATCGGGTAAATTGTAAAGGAACGCGTAGTAAACAAGATAGCCCGCAAGCGCAGCTACCATATTGGCTACTGGTCCCATAAGCGCGGTGATAGCCATTCCCAGCTTTGGGTGCTTGAAATAGCGCGGATCAACGGGTACGGGCTTTGCCCAGCCGAAGCCGATAAGCAGCAGCATTACCGCGCCGATAGGATCGATATGGCTTATCGGGTTAAGCGACAATCTGCCGCGCGCTTTTATGCCCTTGTCGCCAAGGCAAGAAGCCGTAAAGGCGTGCGCCCACTCATGGAACGGAAGAATAAGAAAGATAACAAGAAGCACGGCAAGGATCTGCGCAAACACCTGCTCCATTGTAAAATGCCCGTTTAATAATGTCAGCAGCATATAATCCTCCTATGAACACAATTATAGATAGTATATATTATATATCAAAACCGCAAAAAAAACAAGGAAAATAAGAAGTTTTAAAACAAGTTGAGAAATTTTCAAAAAACACTTGCTTTTTTTCGGGTTTTCTGGTATTATAACAAAGTTAGGAAAATAATTTGAATGACTAAGGAGGTGCAGACGCATGGCAAAATGTGAATTCTGCGGTAAGGATGTAAAATTCGGCATCAAGGTATCTCACTCTCACAGACGTTCCAACAGAACTTGGAAGCCCAACGTTCAGCGTGTAAAGGCGATCGTTGACGGCTCACCGAAGCGTGTATATGCTTGCACCCGTTGCTTACGTTCAGGTAAGGTTACCAGAGCAAACTAATAGATTTACATCTTAAAGGGCTGTTTATCAGCCCTTTTGATTTTTTTGAAAGAAATGTTTAAGCCCGGTTCACAGTGAGCCGGGCTTTTGGTGATCAGTTATTATATATATCGCGCTTTCGCAGAACGAACAGAACTATCGAGCAAATCAGCAGCATCAAAAGGATGATCAGCGCGATGTACCATTCGCCTGTATTGATTTTTGCGTTGTTATTTTTTTGAGAATCATCCGGTGAAGGCGCCGTTGTTGCTGCCGCGGTCGGCTTTTCGGTAGGCTTTATAGTGGTGGTTGTCTTTTCGTCCTTTGTAGACGGGTTGATGTTTGAATCGTGAAAAGTCGACGGCGTGATAAGAGTCTGTTTTGAAACGCTTACGTCCTTTGTATGGGCATTATTCATCACTTTTCCGTTTTTTACAAGGCAAACCTCTTTGTCGGAAAGCGATAAGCCCGTTTTTGCGTCAGGCTCGGAAACCCACAGCTCGTCTACCGATAAGTCGACCTTTGTTATCTCGGTATCGTTCGGAGTAAGCTCGGGCACATCAAAAACGATTTTTACAAAGTCGGACTCGCGGATAGTAAAGTCATACATATT
>CAZVSQ010000101.1:0-6692 GCA_964629925.1 uncultured Ruminococcus sp. | reverse complement strand
GATTTCTTTGATATGATCCTGCCTCCGACAATCAGTTTCAAGGCAAACTACTATATCATAGGCGACAGTTATCGCTCTGCCTGGGTTATCCATGAGTATGCTCCGACCACAGAGGAACAGGCGATATTATCTCAGCTTGCAGACCGCAACGGCGTAACTCTGAGGATCTTCAACCGTCTTGTTGAACCGCTTGAGCAGAGGAAGATCCTGCAGAACGCGGAGAGGAAGAATAAGCTGAAATCCACAGGCAACAACGTGTCCGACACCATCGAGGCACAAGGCAATTTGCAGGATGTAACTTCGCTGATTACCAATATGCAGCGTTCAAAGGAAATTCTGCTTCACTGTTCCGTATTCATGGAGCTGAAAGCCAAATCCAAGAAAAAACTCAGAGAACTGCAAACCGAAATTGATATGGAGCTGACACGTTCCAAAATCAAGGTTGACAAGCTTACCCTTCGTCAGAAGGAAGGATTTCTCTCTGTAAATCCTCTCGGCGCGAATATGTTCGGCTCACTCTATGAGCGCGTTTATCCTGCAAGCTCGGTAGCAAATATGTACCCATTCAATTTTTCAGGCAAGACGGATCCCAACGGCTTCTATATCGGAAGGGATAAGTATGGTACGAATATCCTCGTGGACTTTGACCGCAGAACAGAGGATAAGACCAATTCCAACGTCCTTATTCTCGGCAACTCCGGTCAGGGCAAATCCTTCCTTTTGAAACTGCTTCTCACCAATATCCGTGAAAGCGGTAAAGCCTTGATTTGCCTTGATCCCGAAGCGGAATACGAGGATTTGACCACCTCTCTCGGCGGCTGTTATATTGATTTCATGAACGGTCAATACAAAATCAACCCGCTCGAACCAAAGGATTGGGGAGAGAGCAACGATGATGAAAACGATGAGAACACGCCAAACGCATTCAAGCGTGTGACAAGACTCTCTCAACACATTGCTTTTCTCAAGGACTTCTTTCGTGCCTACAAGGATTTCACGGATCAGCAGCTCGACACCATCGAAATTCTGCTGATGAAGCTTTACGCCAGATTTGGGATTACAGACGCGACAGACTATACCCAGAAGAAGCCGTCCGATTTTCCCGTTATGAAAGACCTCTATGAGATCTGCGAGGAAGAATTCAAGACCTTTGATTCCAAGCGTAAGCATAGCTAATATAGAATGCTATAATAACAACTGTTGGCACAGAAGAAGCAAGTTGTAGATAAAGCTTCCTCATGGCAACGAACCATTTACTATGATGTACGAATTGACGTCTGGCAGAGCGCATGACTGTTAATCATGATGTCGCTTGTTTAGATTTGACATTTACGCTGTTTTTGGATACAATACTTTTTAAATGTGCAGTTAAAAAACGATGAAAGTTTGAGTCTGTTACAGAACTGTCACATTTCTGTCACATTGATGTGCTACAATATTATAAAATTGAAAAACACTAACCGAACAATCGTGAAATTATCTAAAAAAATTCAAAAAATTTGTTTATAGAGGTTGATTTTTTTCTCGATTTTGTGTAATATGTATATGAGAAGAAATGTATCTTATACATTGTTATAACAAAATTGCAGGAAAAAGAGGTAAGAACTATGTCAAATAGGTTATTTCAGGGTATCGTGCATCAAATGAAGGATGCAATCGACAGAACGATCGGCGTTATCGATGAAACTTCCGTAGTGATCGCATGCTCGGAACTCGGAAAAATCGGCGAGGTCAACGAGAGCATCAATTCCGAAACTCTCAGCTCAACCGCTCCTTTTGTCATCAACGGCTTTACTTACAAGTCTTTTGGCAGCAGCGCCAAATATGACTATGCTGTTTTTGTTCAGGGCACTGACGAATATGCTCAGAAGTACGCTCAGCTTTTGTCGGTAAGCTTTGCCAGCATTAAGCAGTACTATGATGAAAAGTATGATCGCTCTAACTTTATAAAGAATGTTATTATGGACAACATTCTTCCCGGCGATATTTACCTCAAAGCCAGAGAGCTTCATTTTAATTCCGAAGTTTCGCGCGTATGTCTGCTGATCAAGATAGTTTCCCGTACTGATGTTTCCGCTTATGACATCGTACAGAATCTGTTCCCCGACAAATCAAAGGACTTTGTCATCAACATCAACGAGGAGGAAATCGCTCTTGTTAAAGAGGTTAAGCCCGACATCGACGGACGCGACCTTGAAAAGCTTGCAAGCTCAATTTCCGACACCCTTTCAAGCGAGTTCTACACCCACTGCGTTGTAGGTATCGGCACGACCGTTACCGGCATCAAGGATCTCGCGCGTTCGTTTAAAGAGGCTCAGTCGGCTCTTGAGGTCGCTAAGGTATTCGACACCGAGCGCACCATCGTCAGCTATGACAATCTCGGTATAGCGCGTCTGATTTATCAGCTGCCCACAACCCTATGCAAGATGTTCCTTAAGGAGGTTTTCAAGCGCGGTTCTATCGAGAGCTTGGATCTGGAAACCCTGTTTACCATCCAGCGCTTCTTTGAAAACAACCTTAACGTTAGCAAGACCTCGCGCAAGCTGTTCGTACATCGTAATACGCTTGTTTACCGCCTTGAGAAAATCAAAAAGCTCACAGGCCTTGACCTCCGCGAATTTGAAGACGCGATCGTATTTAAGGTAGCGCTGATGGTTAAGAAATACCTCAACGCAAGCCCTACAAAATATTAATTTCTAACAGTGTTTTTCGTTCCTGAGCGCGCCAAAAACGCGCTCAGGACGTTGGCATATTTATTAGGTTTTAGAATTTAGTTTTCTTTCATGTAAAGCTGTTTAATTACAGTGCTAAAAACTATATTCTAGAAGTTATGATTGATTTTGAAAACGTATCAAAAACCTACCCCAACGGTACCCATGCGCTTCACAACGTAAGCCTTCATATCGACAAGGGCGAGTTTGTGTTCATTGTGGGCGCTTCGGGTGCGGGTAAAAGTACATTTCTAAAGCTGATTATGCGCGAGGAGATCCCTACATCGGGCGAGATCACCATCAACGGCAACAAGCTTTCGCGCCTTAAAAAACGCGATGTTCCTTATCTGCGCCGCCATATGGGAATCGTTTTCCAGGACTTCCGCCTTATCGACAAGATGAATGTCTTTGATAACGTGGCGTTCGCAATGCGCGCGGTAGGTGAGAGCACAGCGACAGTCAAAAAGCGCGTTCCGTATGTGCTTGATCTGGTTGGCCTTAAGGAAAAAATGAAGGACAAGCCCTCAGAGCTTTCGGGCGGCGAGCAGCAGCGTGTAAGTCTTGCTCGCGCGCTTGTAAACAACCCCGAGATCATCGTTGCCGACGAGCCGACAGGTAACATCGACCCTGAGCTTTCGCACGAGATCATCGAGCTGCTTACGCGTATTAACTCAATGGGCACAACCGTTTTGGTCGTTACCCATGAGCACGAGCTGGTGCGCGAGTTCAATCAGCGCGTAATAAGCATCGACAAGGGCAGAGTTGTCGGTGATTCCGCCGGAGCTGTTGCCGCGTCCGCTATTCTTGACAGCTATGACAGCGAGGTGCTTGAATACGAAGATCCTGCTGAGGACTATATGCCTTTAGAGGCTCCCGCGGAAGAAATCGAGCCGTCTCGCTATGAAGCTCCGCTTCCAGAGATAACTTCCGAACCTGTTGAAGACGAAGAAACCGACATCAACCTTTTTGCTGTTGATAGCGACGCTGAAAGCGCCTATGTCGGTGCGCATTATGCCGAGGACGACGGCAGCGACGATGATGAAGAAGACTACAACGAATCGCCGCAGTACCCCGACAATGTTGTTATTACACCCGACTAACACACCCGAAAGGATAATGATATGAAAGGCTTTGGCTATCTTGTAAAAGAGGGCTTTAAGAACGTTTACGCCAACAGAATAATGAGTATCGCGTCAGTCTGCGTGCTTGTAAGCTGCCTGGTTATGACAGGCGCCGCGGCGCTGTTCTCACTTAACGTACTCAACATTGTTGATGAGGTTGAAAAGAACAACGAGACCTCGGTTTACATTCTGAAGGAAAAAAACGATATTGAAGCCAAACAAATCGGCAAACAAATCGAGGAAATCGAAAATGTCGAAAAAGTGACGTTCGTTTCCAAGCATGAGGCTGTTGAACAGTTTAAAAACACATTGGGCGACCAGCTGTTTGACAGAATTAAGGACGAGGATCCCCTAAACGACAAGTACATCGTTTCGTTTAAGGATACAGAAAAATACGAGCAGACCGTTGATAAAATAAAAACGCTCGACGGCGTTCAGTCGGTGACCGACAGGCGCGACTTTGCCCGTAAGCTTACAAAGGTAAGCAACCTTGTTACAATTGTCGCCGTTTGCATTGTTGCCGCATTGATCGTTATTTCGCTGTTCATTATTGCGAATACGATACGCACCACAATGTATTCACGAAGGTTTGAGATCAGTATTATGAAATCCGTCGGCGCCACAAATATGTTTGTGCGAATGCCGTTTTTGGTAGAAGGAATGATTCTGGGATTTATTTCCGCGGCTATCGCCACAGGCGTGCTTGCGCTGCTTTACCGCGCGGCAAGCGGTATGGTAGAGAGGATCGACCTCGGTCTTTCCGCTATCCCGTTCACAAGCGTGCTTATCATGCTTGTTCTCAGCTTTGTTGTTGTGGGCGTGCTTGTAGGTTTCTTCGGCGGATTTATTTCCATACGCAAGTATCTTAAAAAGGAAGGCAATGAAATTCTCGGCTGGTAAAAAAGGAAGGAGCAGAGATATGAATAAATTTAAAGCGATATTGTGCGCCGCACTGAGCGTTTGCATTGTTTCGGTGCCCCTCGCGTCGTCGGTTGTATTTAACGCCGGCGCTGAGAACGTTGAATCTCTTCAGGAAAGAATCGACAATCTCGGCAAAAAGAGCGAGGAGTATCAGAATATCCTCAATGAAACAGAGACCGATATAAGCGAAAAGGAAGCTTACGGCGAGGCTCTTGTAAACAAAATCAACGTAATCAACGAAAAGGTAATCCTTACAAGACAGGCGATTTCAAGCCTTGAGTCGGATATCGCGCTCAAACAGCAGGAAATCGACAAGGATAACGCCGACATCGACGGACAGGTAAAAGCTCTCGGCGAGCGTCTGAGCATTATCTATATGGCAGGCAGCGCCAGCAACCTTGAGATCCTTCTCGGAGCCAAGAACTTCGGTGATTTTATCGACAAGATTTCGCTTGTAAAGACTCTTTCCGATTATGATAAAAAGTTGATCGACGACATCAACAAACAGCTTGAGGTCGTTGAAAAGGAAAAGAAGGCTCTTGAAAGCGACAAAGCCGAAAAAGAGGATCAGGAGGCTTCGCTCAACAAGGATATCGAAGATCTCAACAAGCTTATCCAAGAAAACGAGGCTGTGCTCTCCGAGCTTACAGCCAAGAGCGAGCAGGCAAGAGCCGCGCTGTTGAACAGCAACAGCGAAAGCTCTCAGCTTGAGGCTCAAATCGCCAAGTACTTTGCCGAGCAGGAAGAGGCTGCCAGAAAGGCGGCTGCCCAACAGCAGAAGCAGTCATCATCAAAGAAGAGCTCAAGCTCAAGCTCGACTACTAAAAAGTCAAGCACGGTTGAAACACAGCCGGCTGACGACGATGACGATGATGAGCCAGATCCCGAGCCGTCGTATGACGACGATTATGTAACGCCTACACCAGCAAGCAGCGGTTACACATGGCCTTGCCCGGGCTTCTATTACCTCTCGTCGCTCTGGAACGAGGACAGAACCACATATAACCACGGCGCTATCGATATCGCCGGCGGCGGTATTCTGGGCGCTCCTGTTGTAGCGGCTGACAGCGGTACGGTTGCGTACACCTGCACCTACTGCACCCATAACTGGGGCAAGAGCGGAAGCTGCGGCTGCGGCGGCGGATACGGCAACTATGTATGGATCGATCACGGCAACGGCAAAGAGACTATCTACGCTCACCTTACAAGCGTTAACGTTAATCCCGGAGATTATGTTACCAAGGGACAGCTTATCGGCTACGTAGGCTCAACCGGCTACTCAACAGGTCCGCACCTCCACTTTGAGTGCCGCTACAACGGCGTTAAATACAACCCGATGACAGAATTTTAGTCGCCACGCGACAGGAAGCGCGCCTTTGGAGAAAGCGGTTTTTAGGAAATCTCGGTGCAACGGTGCATTAAAATATTTCCGTGACATTATTCGCATACTAAAAAGGACAGGCTCAGTTTTTTGAGTCTGTCCGTTCTTTTTGAAATAGATTATTTACCCCAGCTTTGCCTTGCACCTGCCGCAGCGGTAGCGCTCCGGGTGTTGGATAAGCGCCGATTTTCTGTATCTTTCATATACAGTACCGCATACGGGGCATACGACCTTGTATTTCGGTTTACCGGCAAGCGCTTCGGGCAGTATCTCCTCATCCGGCGAGGCAGTGCGTTTTACATCATAACCGTAGGCGGCGTTGACTTGCTCGGCAAGCTTTTTCCATCTTCCGGTATGCTTCATGCAGCCGTAGCAGGTGTGCAGCAGCTCATGCATAAGCGTGTTTTTTAGATATTCCTCGGGAGTTCTTTCATCCAGAAGCACAGCCGCTATTTCGATTTCGTAGCAGTCGCCTGATTTTTTGCATACTCCCAGCCGTGTTTTTGCTCTTTTGTTTACCTTTAGGGTGAGGTTCTTGGCGTACTTGATTTTCAGGCA
>CAZVSQ010000100.1:279-6778 GCA_964629925.1 uncultured Ruminococcus sp. | reverse complement strand
GAGGACGCTTGATGTGGTACTTCTCCAGAAGCTCGTCAAAGCGCTCTCTGTCCTCAGCCATGTCGATAGCGTCATAGCCGGTGCCGAGAATGTTAACGCCGTTGTCGCTCATAAACTTGGTGAGCTTGATAGCGGTCTGACCGCCGAACGCAACAACAACGCCGTAGGGCTTTTCGGTATTGATAATGCCCATAACGTCCTCGTTTGTAAGCGGCTCAAAATAAAGTCTGTCGGCGGTGTCAAAGTCGGTCGATACGGTTTCGGGGTTGTTGTTTACGATTACAACGTCAAAACCCGCCTGCTTGAGCGCCCAAACACAGTGAACGGAAGCGTAGTCGAACTCGATACCCTGTCCGATACGGATAGGACCTGAACCGAAAACGATGATAGTCTTTTTGTCGCTGTTTTTATTGGCGATAAACTGCGCCGCCTCGTTCTCGTTATCGAATGTGGAGTAGAAGTAAGGCGTCTGAGCCTCAAATTCAGCCGCGCAGGTATCAACCATTTTATATACGGGAAGAAGCGGATTTTCGATCTTCCGACCGCTGATTTCCTCGATGGTCTTGTCGAGGAAACCCGTTTTCTTAGCGCGGATATAAAGCTCGTCGGTGAGCTTTCCACTCTTTATTTCGTTTGAAATGTTAATAATGTTTTTGAGTTTTGAGAGGAACCACTCGTCGATCATGGTGATCTCATGGATCTGCTCAACAGTTACGCCGCGTTTAAGAGCTTCATACAGGCAGAAAATTCTTCTGTCGTCGCAGACGCTGAGCTGCTCGATAAGTGAAGCCTTTGTCATAGCCTCAAACTCTTTGTCATCGAGGGTGTTGTGAGATATCTCGGCGCCGCGGACAGCCTTCATAATAGCCTGTTCAAAGGTGGGAGCAATAGCCATTACCTCGCCTGTCGCCTTCATCTGTGTGCCCAGATTGCGCTTTGCGTAAACGAATTTATCAAACGGCCACTTCGGGAACTTAACGACTACATAGTCGATAGCCGGCTCGAAGCAGGCGTATGTAGTACCTGTAACTGCGTTCTTGATCTCGCTGAGAGTAAAGCCGATAGCGATCTTTGCCGCGACCTTGGCTATTGGATAGCCCGTAGCCTTTGAAGCGAGCGCGGAAGAACGCGATACACGCGGGTTGACCTCGATTACGGCGTACTCGAAGGTTTCGGGATCGAGCGCGAACTGGCAGTTGCAGCCGCCCTCTACCTTAAGAGCGGAGATGATATTGAGCGCCGCGCTTCTGAGCATCTGGTATTCCTTGTCGGAAAGAGTTACGGTAGGAGCGATAACGATAGAGTCGCCGGTGTGAACGCCTACGGGATCGAAGTTCTCCATTGAGCAGATAGTGATGACGTTGCCCTCACTGTCGCGCATTACCTCAAACTCGATTTCCTTCCAGCCCGAGATACACTTCTCAACAAGCACCTGGGTAATAGGAGAAAGCTCAAGTCCGTTGGAGGCGATCTCGACCAATTCCTCCTCGTTATAAACGATACCGCCGCCGGTACCGCCGAGAGTAAACGCGGGACGGATGATTACGGGGTATCCGATCTCGTTTGTAAAGTCTATAGCGGACTGAACGTCGTTTACAACCTTTGACGGGATTACCGGCTCGCCGATCGCCAGCATGGTGTCTTTAAACATCTGTCTGTCCTCGGCTTTGTCGATAGTTTCGGGGTTAGCGCCCAAAAGTTTAACACCGTACTCGTCAAGGAAGCCCTCCTTTGCGAGCTGCATTGAAAGCGTAAGACCTGTCTGACCGCCCAGTGTTGAAAGAAGACTGTCGGGGCGCTCTTTTTTGATGATACGCTTAACGGTTTCAAGCGTCAAAGGCTCGATATAGACCTTATCCGCCATTGCGTTGTCCGTCATTATAGTAGCCGGGTTTGAGTTTACCAGGATAACCTCAAGGCCTTCCTCTTTAAGCGCGCGGCACGCCTGTGTGCCCGCGTAGTCGAACTCGGCAGCCTGCCCGATAACGATAGGGCCCGAGCCGATAACCATTACTCTTTTAATGTCCTTTTTCAGTGGCATAAAATCAATCCTTTTTCTAAGAGTTGAAGAATAATCGTTGATAGTTATTGTATCAACTTTACTGTTAATATAAGATTATTGCCCGTTTGCTTTGTTCTTGTCGATCATAGCGATAAAGCGATCAAACAGGAACGAGGTCTCCTGCGGACCGCCGCAGGCTTCGGGATGGAACTGAACCGAGAACGCGGGCATGTTGGTGTAGTCTACGCCCTCGCAGGTGCCGTCGTTGCCGTTAACGAAGCTTACGACAGCGCCCTCGGGAAGGCTGTCGGAAACAACAGCGTAGCCGTGGTTCTGAGATGTGATAAATACGCGTCCCGTTGCAAGTTCTTTGGCAGGCTGATTAGCTCCGCGGTGACCGTAATGGAGCTTTTCGGTCTTGCCGCCCTGAGAAAGCGCCAAAAGCTGATGACCGAGGCAGATACCGAACATCGGGATCTTGTTCTCGGTAAGCTTTTTGAGCTCCTCGATAACCCCAACGTTTTCGGCGGGATCACCGGGGCCGTTTGACAGCATAATTCCGTCGGGGTTAAGCGCCAGGATTTCTTCTGCGGTTGTATGAGCCGGCACAACGGTAAGCTTGCAGTTGCGCTTTTGAAGCTCGCGGCCGATATTGTGCTTTGCGCCGAAGTCCATAAGCACTACGTTGTATTTATCATTGTCGCCCGTAAACACCTCGACCTCCTGCGAGGTGGTGCTTTCGACTGCGTCAACGATCTTATAATTCTTAAGATCCTCAATCTCAGCCTCCGAAACCTCGGAAGTGTACTTGATTTTGCAGTTTAAAACGCCGTATTCACGCACAATGCGGGTAAGCGCGCGGGTGTCGATACCGCAGATACCGGGAACACCCTTTTCTCTTAAAAAGGTGTCAAGATCACCCTCGCAACGGAAATTGGAAGGAGCTTGGCACCATTCTCTAACAATATACCCCTTCAATTCGGGAGAATTGGTTTCAAAATCGGCGGGAATAACGCCATAATTGCCAATAAGCGGGAATGTTTGAAGAACTACCTGACCATAATAGCTGGGGTCGGTAAGTGTTTCAAGATAGCCTGTCATCGCGGTTGTGAAAACAAGCTCTCCCGTGGTCTCTTTTTCGGCTCCAAAGGCCTTGCCCTCAAAAACGGTTCCGTTTTCAAGAATCAAATAAGCGGTCTTGTCCATGTTTTCTCTCCTTTATATTACGCATAAAGCGCAGTGTGCTAAAAATCATTTCATTCGGTATCCGAAAGTTTTGAAGCGCCGTTGCAGAAACTTATTTGTTATTAAAAGTTATGCAAAGGCGCGCTTCGTGACGCGTTGTGTCAATTTTGATAGGTCTGAATAACTTGTTTTGCAACCTCTACCCTGCTTACGCGCAGATCCATAGCGCGCTTTTCAATGTAGCGGTGCGCCTGCGACTCGCTCATGTTAAGGCAGGTTACAAGCAGAAGCTTTGCCCTGTCGACAAGCTTGATATCCTCAACCATAGTTTTAAGCTTTTGATTCTCGCGCTCTACGCTGAGGATACGCGTCCTGAAGCAGGCGGTAAATTGCAGGTAATGGTGAAAAAGATGTCTGTTGATAGGTTTGGCTATAACAAGCACGCCGTGTGGATTAAGCATATCGTTGACCTCGTCGGCGTTCTTTTGCGGTACGATAACAACCACAGCCGCCTTTGTTTTATCGGCGAAGTAACAGCTCAGCTCAATGCCGTTTTCATCGGCGAGAGGCGCGTTTATACAGATAAAGTCGAACTCCTCACGCTCGGCGATCTCCTTGGCGCTGTAAGCGGTATATGATACGGTAACAGGCTCAAAGCCCTCCTCTTTAAGCAATTTTTCCAAAGAAGCCTTGCTGTTTTGTGAGGACGATATCAATAATGTTCTTTTCATAAACACACCGCCGCACAGTCTTTTTTCAACATATTATTTTACCAGTTTTTTTATTGCTGTAATTTACTTTATGGAATAAAGAAAAATTTAGTAAGATATCGGCATAAGGAAAAACGAGGTCGGTTCGGAAGGAAAAAACCTACCAAACGGCCTCGTTCAAATCTAATTATACGCTGAACAGCAGCTCGCTGTAGGACGGGTAAGGCCAGAAATCTGCAGGTGTTTCGGTTTCCATGCTGTCGCCGATAGCGCGCAGCTCCTGCATCTTGGCAAACACCTCGTCGCGGAAGTATTTGGCGCGGTCGAGAATATCGCTCTTGTGCTCGGCAGCGCCCAGAACAGCGTCCTCGAGCTCGTCGGCAGTAACGGCAAAGCACTCAAGCTTATTTGAAAGGCTTGTAAGCAGATTGACCTCGTAACCCGTGGGAATAGACTCTGAAAGCGCCCTCTTGGCAAGCGCGGTCTCGGTGAGCTCGCGCACATAGGAAGAAACAGCGGGAGCGATCTTCTTCTTAGCCATGTCGATCATTGTAAGAGCCTCAATATTGATCTGCTTGCAGTAGGTCTCAAGCTCGATTTCATATCTGGCGCGGTACTCTGCCTCGGTGACGATTTTGTTCTTTACAAACAGCTCAACATTCTTTCTGTCCATAAAGTGGCTGAACGCCTCGGGCATTGACTTAAGGTTGAGCAGTCCGCGCTTCTTCGCCTCGGCAACCCACTCGTCGGTGTAGTTGTCGCCGTTGAAAATAATGCGCTGGTGTTCCTTTAATACGTTTTTAACAAGAGATTTTACCGCCGCAATGATATCGTCGGCACCCTTGAGCTCAACATAGAACTGGCTGAACTGCTCGGCGACCATAGTATTGAGCATGTAGTTGGGGCAGCCGATGTTGAGAGCCGAGCCGAGAGCGCGGAACTCAAATTTATTGCCCGTGAAAGCGAACGGCGATGTGCGATTGCGGTCTGAGGTATCCTTTTTGAAATCAGCAAGAACGTCAACGCCTGTTTCCATTTTCTCCTTGCCATGGCTGATGTACTGCTCGCCGTTGATAATGGAATCGACAAGCGCGCCGAGGTCGTCGCCGAGATACATCGAAATAATAGCCGGAGGTGCTTCGTGAGCGCCCAGACGGTGATCGTTGCCCGCTGTGGCTACTGTAGCGCGAAGAAGATCCTGATACTCGTCAACGGCCTTTACAACAGCCGCCAAAAACAGCTGAAACTGATAGTTGGTTTCGGGGTGTTTTCCTGGTGAAAGCAGGTTTTCGCCTGTATTTGTCGAAAGCGACCAGTTGTTGTGCTTACCTGAGCCGTTAACGCCGGCAAAGGGCTTTTCATGGAGCAGGCATACAAGACCGTGCTTTTCGGCGGTTTTTTTCATAATTTCCATCGTCAGCTCATTGTGGTCGTTGGCGATGTTTGACGTGGTAAAAATAGGAGCAAGCTCGTGCTGTGAGGGAGCGACCTCGTTGTGCTTTGTCTTGGCGAGAACTCCGAGCTTCCAGAGCTCCTCGTCAAGATCCTTCATATATGCAGCAACACGGGTTTTAATTGAACCGAAATAGTGGTCGTCAAGCTCCTGCCCTTTAGGCGCTTTGGCTCCGAAAAGGGTTCTGCCCGTAAGCTTTAGATCCTCGCGCTGTTCGTATAAATCCTTGTCGATAAGAAAATACTCCTGCTCGGGACCGACAGTTGTGATAACGCGGGTGACGTCGGTTTTGCCCAAAAGGTGAAGAATCTTCACAGCCTCGCTGCTCAGCCTTTCCATAGAGCGCAGCAAGGGAGTCTTTTTGTCGAGCACCTCGCCCGTATATGAACAGAAAGCAGTGGGAATGTAAAGCGAGCCGTCCTTGACAAAGGCAGGTGAAGTGGGATCCCATGTCGTATAGCCGCGCGCTTCAAAGGTGGCGCGTATTCCGCCGCTCGGGAAAGACGAAGCATCGGGCTCGCCCTTGATGAGCTCCTTGCCCGAGAACTCCATAATGACCTGACCGTCGCCGTTAGGTGCGATAAAGCTGTCGTGCTTTTCGGCGGTAACGCCCGTCATGGGCTGGAACCAGTGGGTGTAGTGAGTGCAGCCCATCTCGATAGCCCAGTCCTTCATAGCCGCGGCAACTACGTTTGCGACGCTGATATCAAGCGGCTCGCCGTCGCTGATTGTCTTTTTCAGCGCCTTGTAGGTCGATTTCGGCAGTCTTTCCTGCATTTTTTTGTCATTGAATACATTGCAGCCAAACATTTCGGGTACCTTTGACATAATTAACAATCTCCTGTCGATTTTTTTGTGAAACGTACAGAAAAACAGGCACCACGGGAATCTACCGCAGCGCCTTTGCTGTCTTTGTTATGTAGTATATGCGATTTTTACGCTTTTGTCAATTGTTTTAAGCTAAAAGATTGTTTGGATTTTGAATGGATTTATATGCATTTTTTCAAAGCCCTTTAAGCCGTGGCAGGATAATTTGAGCGCACAGTCCCGTAAACAGTCCCGCAAGGCAGCCCGACACCACCAAAAACGGATAGTAGAGCAGAATCGACTTTGTTTGAGTTACGATAAGCGCCGCCGCCATCTGCCCGG
>CAZVSQ010000100.1:0-269 GCA_964629925.1 uncultured Ruminococcus sp. | reverse complement strand
AAGCCAAATATGCTTTTCATCTATAATTCTTTTTAGGAAAATCATTCCAAGCAGACACAGAAAGCTTCCGCACGCGCTGTAAAAAAGCGCCATGATATTGCCGCTGAAAACCGAGCCTAAAGTGATCCTTACGCCGACAATCATTGCGACCTCATACGCTTTGTATCTGTAAACAGCATAAACCGTTATTATATTCGCAAGCCCAAGCTTTATTCCGGGTATCGGAAAAGGATTCGGTATTTGCAGCTCTATAATAAATATGATCAGCG
>CAZVSQ010000099.1:0-6876 GCA_964629925.1 uncultured Ruminococcus sp. | reverse complement strand
GGCAAAGAAAGAAACGAAAAGCCGTGAACTGGCGGATTTGGCTCTGGGTAGAACCTTGTTAGAGACCCAAGGCTTTTACATATACCGGAATAAACGGCTAATCAGCTGGGGGTCTTGGTTCAGGTTGGCGCCCAAACTCGATCGAACGAAACTTCTTCGGATTCAGGTAGATATCCCAAATTCGCTTGATTCGTATTGGCACTTGGATATCAAGAAATCGACAGCTTTTCCTCCAGATGCAATCAGGCAGCAGTTGAAGAACATCTTGGACCATCACGAGGAGTTTAGTGTCCGGACATTCAAGAGACGAATTTCCCAACAAACAAAATCACAAGTTCCCTATTGGAACAGAGTAACAAGTCCGGACGGTGCTGTTGAGTATACAATCAATAAGATGCACCCTCTTGTCCAAGAGTTGTCCTCGGCTTTGCCAGATAATAAGAAATGGATTGTTTCCTCATTGCTTGATGATTTGTCGACCTTTTTCCCTGTTGCTTCGTTGCAAGCAGATCTTCAAGGTGACGCGTCAATCAAAAATGAGGATACGGTGGACTCGTATCAGGAAGAAGCTATCTGGAAGAAAATCGACATTTATTTGTCTCTTGGATATGACTTGGACAAAATAAAAGAGATTATATCGGTGCTTGATACTGAGCCGGTTCTCTCTGACAAAATGCTCGGCGTTGCGCGGTTTATGAAGGAGCACTACTTCTGCACGCTTTACGACGCGGTAAAGACCATGCTTCCGGCGGGCATCAACTACAAGGTGACTACGGTTTACGGAGCGCGCGCCTATGATGAAGAACCCGGGCTTGACGGTGAGCGGCTGCGGATTTACGAATATCTCAGAAAAAAGCGCGGCTCTGTAAGGCTTGAAAAGCTGCTTGACGACTTCGGTTTGTCTGACAGCGCGATGCTCGATGAAATGGCGCGCGACGGCGTTCTGTATAAGTCCGACGAGGCGTTCCGAAAGATAAACGACGCCGTTATGAAAATGGCGGCGCTGTCGCCTCAGGTAGATTTATCCTCGATAAAGCTCAGCCCAAAGCAGCGCGAAATAGCCGAGCTGCTCGAGATGACGGGCGCGGCGTCTGTTAAGGAGATCCGCTATTTTACGGGCGTTTCCGACTCAGTTATAAATACCCTGTTCAAAAAGGGCGTTATTTACTTTTTTGACGAGGAAGTGTTCCGCACCGAGGAGCTTCGCGCCGATGAAGCCGCCGAACCTATCTTGCTTTCCGACGAACAGCAGACCGCGTGCGATAACCTTTTTTGCGAGTACCGCGACGAAAAGCCGCATGTAAGCCTGCTTTACGGCGTTACGGGTTCGGGCAAAACGAGCGTGTTCATAAAGCTTATCGAGCGCGTTATCTCCGACGGCAGGGGCATTATCGTTATGGTTCCCGAAATCTCGCTCACTCCGCAGTTTGTTGCGCAGTTCGCAAGGCGCTTCGGCGATAAAACAGCCGTGTTTCACAGCGCCCTTTCGCTCGGCGAGAGGCTCGACGCCTACAAGCGCGTCAAAAAGGGCTTGGCTCAGATAGTAATAGGTACAAGGAGCGCGGTTTTCGCGCCGTTTGACGAGCTTGGGCTGATCATCATGGACGAGGAGCAGGAGTACAGCTACAAGTCCGAGAGCGCCCCGAGATACCACGCGCGCGAGATAGCCATGTTCCGCTGCGCCCAAAACAACGGCCTTTTGGTGCTCAGCTCGGCGACCCCGAGCGTTGAGACCTACTACCACGCCCAATGCGGGCGCTATTCGCTGAATACGCTTTCAAAGCGCTTCGGCACGGCGGTGCTGCCCGAGGTAATAACCGCCGATATGAACAGCGAAATACAGGGCGGCAACGCGTCGGGATTTTCCGATGTGCTGCTTCAAAATATTGAATATAATCTGGAGCACGGCAGGCAGTCCATTCTGCTGCTCAACCGCCGCGGACACAATTCGTTTGTCACCTGCACTCAGTGCGGCGAGCCCGTGACCTGCCCCAACTGCTCCATTTCACTTACATACCACAGCCGCAACAACCGCCTTATGTGCCACTACTGCGGCTATTCCGTGCCGTATAAAAACGAGTGTCCCACCTGTCACGCAAGGTCGCTCAGGCTGGGCGGCACGGGAACTCAAAAGGCGGAGCAGGACATCGCGGTTATTTTTCCCGACGCGCGTATCCTGCGCATGGACACCGACGCAACCTCGTCAAAGTCGAGCTACGAAAAGATGATTTCCGCCTTTTCGCGCGGCGATTACGATATTCTTGTCGGCACTCAGATGGTGGCAAAGGGGCTTGACTTTCCGAATGTGACGCTTGTGGGCGTTTTGAACACCGACCAAATGCTCTATGCCGACGACTACCGCAGCTATGAGCGCACCTTTTCGCTGTTGACTCAGGTCGTTGGAAGAAGCGGCAGGGGAGAGAGCAAGGGCATGGCGGTCATCCAGACCTTCACGCCCGACAATCTTATTATCTCGATGGCGGCAAAGCAGGACTACGATACATTCTACCGCAGCGAGATCCGGATACGCGAGGCTATGCTTTATCCGCCGTTCGCGGACATCTGCCTTGTGGGCTTTGCGGGCGAGAACCGGCAGCTCACGCTCAGGGCGGCAAATGAGTTTTTAAGGGAGTTTTCAGAGCTTGCAAAAAAGGAATACCAAAAGCTTCCTATCCGCATTCTCGGACCTTCTCCCGCGCTTGTGGTAAAGGTCAGCAATAAATTCCGCTACAAGCTGATCATAAAATGCAGAAACAATCACGCGTTCCGTCAGCTTTTGTCGGCAGTGCTGATAAGCTTCGGTGAAAACCGCGAATTTGCCAAGGTCACGGTATACGCGGATATGAACGCTCTAATTTGTTAATATAGTATATAAGGATGATGAAAGATGGCAATCAGGAATATTGTTAAGGACGGCGACGATATTTTAGCGAAAAAATGCAGAGAGGTCGTTAAATTTGATAATAAGCTCCATACTCTGCTCGACGATATGGCTGAGACCATGCACCGCGCCAACGGCGTAGGCTTGGCTGCCCCTCAGGTCGGCATTCTGCGCAGAGTGGCGGTTATCGACACAAGCCCGGAGCAGAATAAGGTAATCGAGCTTGTAAACCCAAAAATCATCGCCTACAGCGGCGAACAGGAGGGCTGCGAGGGCTGCCTGTCGTTCCCGGGACAGTGGGGCATCGTAAAGCGCCCCAACTACGTAAAGGTTAAGGCGCAGGATCGCTTCGGCGAGGAATTTGAAATAGAGGGCAAGGAGCTGCTCGCGCGCGCCTTCTGTCACGAGATAGACCACCTCGACGGCGTAGTTTTCAAAGAGGTAGCCGACAGAATGCTCACAAAGAAAGAGATCGAAGAAATGAACGCTTGATTTAATTTGGAGTTATAGTTCGCTGTGCTCCGAAAGGCTCCTTTCATAAAGGAGCTGTCAGCGCAGCTGACTGAGGATTTTCTCGCACCGCGCTATCCTGTTGCACCGATTTTTCTTGATGTATGCCAAGCGTCGGCAATCACGAGATACGTTTTCCTTAGCGGCAAACATCTGCCGTGAGAATCCTCCGTCACGGCTTAACTGCCGTGCCACCTCCCTTATAAAGGGAGGCTTTAGGTTGCAAGACGTTTATTTTGTTTACAAATACGGTCGGGCAATAAACGTTTTTTATAACAATCTGTCTGCACGACCGAAATTCCGCATTCCGCATTAACTCTCAAAACTAAAAAAGGGTGAGGTTTTATGAAACTTGTATATATGGGCACTCCCGATTTTGCCGTGCCCGCACTTGAAAAACTGCATGAGGCTCATGATGTAGCCGCCGTGTTCACCCAGCCGGATAAGCCCGTCGGCAGAAAGCAGGTTTTAACGCCGCCCGACGTAAAGGTTTGCGCTCAGCGGCTCGGGATAACGGTCTGTCAGCCGCCCTCGATGAAAACTGAGGAGGCGCTGGAGCTGCTCAAAAGCTTTGAGCCGGACGTCGTCGTAGTGGCGGCTTACGGTCAGATACTTCCTAAGGCTGTGCTCGACGTGCCGAAATACGGCTGCGTAAATATCCACGGCTCGCTGCTGCCTAAATACCGCGGCGCGGCGCCTATCCAGCAGGCTGTCTTAAACGGCGACAAGGTTACGGGCGTTACCACGATGCTGATGGACGTCGGACTTGACACGGGCGATATTTTGATGAAAAAAGAGCTTGAAATCGGCGAGAACGAGACCTCGGCGGAGCTTTTTGACAGGCTCTCGCTCTTGGGCGGCGAGCTTATTCTCGAAACTCTCGCGGCGCTCGAAAACGGCTCGGTCACTCCTCAAAAGCAGGACGAGGCTCAGGCTACCCACACCTCAAAAATCGACAAAAGCCTTTGCCCGGTTGATTTTTCAAAATCCGCCATTGAGATCCATAATCAGATCCGCGGACTTTACTCATGGCCTATCGCTACCGCTCAAATCGCGGGAAAGCGCGTTAAGCTCCACAAGGCGCGCAAGGCTAAGGGCAGCGGAAAGGCAGGCACGGTTTTAAGCGTAAAGCCGCTTGTCATAGCCTGCGGCGAGGGCGCGATCGAGATTTTGGAGCTGCAGCCCGAGGGCAAAAAGAAAATGTCTGCCGAGGCGTTTGCCGCAGGTCACGCCCTTAAACGCGGCGACAATCTATTATAATTCTTCTGGAGAAAATTATGTTCTATTTTGACTACACCTATATACTCTTTATGATCCCCTGCATAATAATCTCGCTTATTTGTCAGGTGCGCGTAAAGACGGCTTTTTCAAAGTACGGAAGCATACCTAACTCGCGCGGAATGACGGGCGCTCAGGCGGCTGAATATGTGCTTCGCCAAAACGGCGTTACCGATGTGCGGATCGAGTGCGTAAAGGGAAAGCTCACCGACCATTACGATCCGCGCAATAACGTTATCCGCCTTTCCGAGGCCGTATATAACGTCAATTCGGTAGCGGCTGTGGGCGTTGCGGCTCACGAGGCAGGCCACGCGGTCCAGACCGCCAAAAACTACACCCCTAACAAGATCCGCGGAGCGATCCTTCCCGCAGCGCGGATCGGCTCAAGTATAAGCTGGATCCTTATAATGCTCGGCTTCCTTTTCGCGTACAGAAGCAGCTCTAACCCCGCCGGAATGTACCTTTTGTACGGCGGAATAATCCTGTTCTCGGCTTCGGTGCTGTTTACTATCGTTACACTGCCCGTTGAGTTTGACGCGTCGCGCCGCGCTCTTAAATGCATCCGCGAGGGCAATCTGCTGCGCGAGGACGAGTACAAGGGCGCAAAAAGCGTTCTGACCGCCGCCGCAATGACCTATGTTGCCTCGGCTGTCACGGCTATCATGCAGCTTTTAAGGCTGCTGCTTATCGTAAACAGAAGGGACTGACCGTATGCCAACTCCCCGACAAACCGCGTTTGATGTGCTTCTGAAAATCGAGCGGGACGGCGCGTATTCAAACCTCGCGCTGAATAACGCAATCCGCGGCGGCAAACAGAGCGGCGTTGACAGCGCGTTCGTATCGGCGCTTGTTTACGGCGTTCTGGAGCGTCAAATAACCCTCGATTACATCATCAAGCAGTACTCTAAAATTCCTTTAAGGAAAATTGAGATAAAAACAAAAATCATTCTCCGCATGGGGCTTTACCAGCTTTTGTTCATGGATAAGGTGCCCGACAGCGCGGCGGTAAACGAGAGCGTGATCTTAGCAAAAAAGCAGCGGCTTCAAAAATCCGCGGGTTTTATAAACGGGATCTTGCGCAGCGTCACCCGCACCGATCCGCCATATTCACTGCCGGATGAGAAGGACAAAATCTACCGTCTGAGCATTGAGTATTCGGTTCCGCAGGACTTGGTAAGGCTGTGGAATAATTCTTACGGAGAATCAAACGCCGTTGAGCTCCTTAAATCGCTCAGCGGCAGACCTTCGCTTTTTATCCGCGTAAACACGCTCAAAACCGATAAAGCGTCGCTAAAGGCGGAGCTTGAAGCCGAGGGTGTTGTCTGCGAGGATGTACCTGCGGACGAAAACGCGCTCAGCCTTTCGCATACGGGCAGCCTTGAACGCCTGTCAGCCTACAAAAAAGGGCTTTTCCACGTTCAGGATTTGTCGTCCCAGCTTTGCGTGGGCTTTTTGTCGCCTAAGCAGGGCGATATAATGCTCGACATCTGTTCCGCTCCCGGAGGAAAGGCGTTCACGGCGGCTCAGTACATGAAAAACCGCGGCAAGCTGTACGCCTTTGATTTGTTCGACCACAAGCTCAAGCTCATTCAAAACGGCGCTCGCAGGCTGGGGATCTCGGTGATCCTCACAAGCAAGCGCGACGGCGCGACGGGAGTTCCGCTTCCGCTCGCTGATAAAATACTCTGTGATGTTCCGTGCAGCGGCTTGGGTATCCTCTCACGCAAGCCCGAGATACGCGCTAAGGCTGACTTTCTATCGGACGGGCTGCCCGAGCTTCAGTATAAAATCCTGTGCCGCAGCGCCGAATACCTGGCTGTAGGCGGCACGCTCATATACTCTACCTGCACGCTCAACCCCGCCGAAAACGGCGAAAACGTGAGCCGCTTTTTAATGGAGCATCCCGGCTTCAAGGGCAAGCCGCTGACTTTGCCCGAGGGCGTAACGCGCGCGATAGACGAAAACGACTACGAGCTGACAATGATGCCGCATACCGCGGGCACCGACGGCTTTTACGTCGCGGCGATACAGAGGGTTTAAGGCGTTTACTAACCACTAATAAGGAGGCTTTGCTGTTGACAGATATAAAATCCCTGACTTTTCCGGAGCTGCAGGCTTTTGTCGCCGACAGCGGCTTTCCTAAGTTTCGCGCCGCTCAGATAACCGGCTGGCTTCAAAAGGGCGTTACGGATTTTGACGAAATGCGC
>CAZVSQ010000098.1:0-6901 GCA_964629925.1 uncultured Ruminococcus sp. | reverse complement strand
GAAACCGTGGAAGCCGCTCAGCAGCTTTTTGAGGGCGGCGTGTGTGATTACGCTATGGTTGTAGTTCCTTCGGTTGAGGACGCTCAGGATGAAATAGACGCCGATATCTCGCGCTTCCTTAAAAAAGGCTGGTCGCTCAAGCGTATTTCCAGAATCTCGCTGGCTATCCTTAGGCTTGCCGTGTATGAGATAAAATACCTCGACAGCGTGCCGGACAGCGTGGCAGTAAATGAGGCGGTGGAGCTTGCGAAAAAATACACCATTGACGAAAGCGGATTTGTAAACGGTATTCTCGGCTCTTTTATCCGCAGCCGTGACGGAGAGGCGCAGTGAGCCTTTATCTGGGGGTAGATACCTCCAACTACACCACTTCCGTTTCACTTTTTAACAGCCAAACAGGTGAGATGCTGCAGCAGAAAAAGCTGCTTCCCGTAAAGGAAGGGCAGCTGGGACTGAGGCAGAGCGACGCGGTTTTTCATCATACCGCTCAGCTTCACACCTTGTTTGAGGAACTGGTGCGCGACATAGACACAAAATCCATAGCCGCTGTGGGCGTATCAACTCGACCGCGCCCGGTCAGCGGCTCATATATGCCGTGTTTTACCGTTGGAGAAAACACGGCTAAAATTATTTGTGCCGCGCTGAAAATCCCGCTTCACACCTTTTCTCATCAGGAAGGACATATTTCGGCGGCGCTTTTCGGCTCACAAAGGTTCGACCTGTTTGACAAAACCTTTATTGCGTTTCATGTAAGCGGCGGCACTACCGAGGCGGTTCTTGCAGAGGGCTTCCAAAACGGCTTTAAATGTGAAAAGATAGCCGAGACGCTCGACCTAAACGCCGGACAGGCGGTTGACAGAGTCGGGCTCATGCTCGGGTTAAAATTCCCCTGCGGCATGGAGCTTGAAAGGCTGGCTTTGCAAAACTCAGAGCCTATTAAAGCTAACCCGAAGCTGAAAGGACATAACTGCTGCCTCAGCGGCGTCGAGAACCTTTGCCGAAAGCTTTATGATGATGAAAAAGACAAGCCCTATATCGCCGCGTTCTGTTTGGAGTACATTCGCAGGGCTCTTGAAAAAATGACCGACAGCCTGCTTGATGAGTACGGTGACCTTCCGCTTGTTTACGCGGGCGGCGTTATGTCAAATACGATTATCAAAAATTCTTTTACAGAAAAATACAACGCCGATTTCGCGCCGCCCGTCTATTCATCGGACAACGCGGCGGGAATAGCGTATCTTACATACATGGCGGAGAAATAATATGTACACCCCAAATATTCAAAAGCCGAGTATCCTCTCGGTTTCACAACTGAATTATTATTTAAAATCCGTTATTGAAAACGACCCGCGCCTTAATTTCGTTTTACTTTCGGGGGAGATATCAAACCTTACCGACCACTACAGAAGCGGACATATTTATTTATCGCTTAAGGACGAGCGCAGCGTTATCCGCGCGGTTATGTTCGCCGGCAACGCGCGCAGGTTAAAATTCCGCCCTCAGGACGGTATGAAGGTGCTGTGCCGAGGCAGGGTGTCGGTTTACGAGCCGAGCGGACAGTATCAGCTCTATATTGAGGACATGCAGCCCGACGGCGTCGGAGCGCTGTCACTTGCGTATGAGCAGCTTAAGCGCGAGCTTGAAAAGCAGGGCTTGTTTGATACTGCCCACAAAAAGCCCCTGCCGCGTTTTCCGCGCACCGTAGGCGTAATCACCTCGCCGACAGGCGCGGCTGTTCAGGATATCCGAAATATCCTTTACCGCAGGTTTCCCGGCATTGAAATAAAGCTTTGCCCGGTTTTGGTTCAGGGGGAGGGCGCTCCGCCGCAGCTTATAGCGGCTGTTCAAAAGCTTGACAGCGAGGGCGAATGCGACGTTATTATCATCGGCAGAGGCGGCGGCTCGATTGAGGACTTGTGGGCGTTCAACAGCAAGGAGCTGGCTTTTGCCGTATATAACTGCCGCACCCCGATCATCTCGGCGGTAGGGCACGAAACGGATTTTACTATCTGCGACTTTGTTGCGGATATGCGCGCGCCGACTCCTTCGGCGGCAGCCGAGCTTGCCGTGCCGGATGTGCGCGAGCTGAAGGCGAATTATTTGTCGCAGCGGCAGTATATCCAAAGCCTTATTGAAGCCCGTCTGCGCGGTCAAAACGACAAGCTGCGCCTTTATCTGCACGCCGTTCAGTCAGCGCCGTCTGTAAAAAATATCGATAAACTATTTGATAAATACAGCTTATATCAGCGTCAGCTTGTTTCACTTGCTGATAATAAAATTTCTTTAGAAGAATTAAAACTTAAAAAGACAGCCGCCAAGCTCGAGTCGCTCAACCCGCTTTCAGTGCTCAGCCGCGGCTATGCCTTAGCCGAGCAGAACGGCAGAATAATCAAATCCGCCGCCACTCTTGACAGTGAAGAGGAGTTCACTCTCACCTTCTCCGACGGCAAGGTAAACGCAAGGGTTACGGGTGAGTAATATGCCGTTCACACATCTACATGTTCATACAGAATACAGCTTGCTCGACGGGGCGTGCCGTATTAAAGAAATAGCCTCTGCCGCTAAGCGGAAGGGGTTTTCTTCGCTTGCGATAACCGACCACGGCGTTATGTACGGTGTTATCGACTTTTACCGCGCCTGTAAAAAAGAGGGTATCCATCCTGTTATAGGCTGCGAGGTTTATGTCGCTCCGAAATCCCGCTTTGAAAAAAGCAAGCTTGAGCGCTACTATCATATGGTGCTGCTCTGCGAGAACAACACGGGCTATCAAAATTTAATCAAGCTTGTATCGCTCGGCTTTACCGAGGGCTTTTACAACAAGCCGAGAATCGACGACAGCCTGCTTGAAAAATACCATGATGGCTTGATTTGCCTTTCTGCCTGCCTTGCGGGCGAAATCCCTCAAAGGCTGCTTTCAAACGATTATGCCGGTGCAAAAGCAAAGGCTGAGTATTACCGCGACCTGTTTGGAAAGGACAACTTTTTTATTGAGCTTCAGGATCACGGTATCGACGAACAAAAGCAAATTATTCCGGATTTGGTAAGGATCTCGCGTGAAATCGGCGTAGGGCTCGTGGCGACAAACGACAGCCACTATATCGAAAAAGAGGACGCTGAGACCCACGGTATCCTGCTCTGCATCCAGACAGGCAGTAATATAAACGAAGAAAACAAAATGGAGTTTCAGACTAACGAGTTTTATCTGAAAACCGAGGATGAAATGCGCGCGGTTTTCAGCGATCACCCCGAAGCTCTTGACAATACTCAAAAAATCGCCGACCGCTGCAATGTTGAGTTTGAGTTCGGCGTGCGAAAGCTGCCGCGCTTTGATGTGCCTGATAACGAAGACCACCTTGACTATTTCAGGCGCGGCTGTTACGACGGCTTGCGCAGGCATTACGGCAATAACCCCGACCAAAGCCTGATTGACCGCCTTGAATATGAAATCGGCACGATCTCAAAAATGGGCTTTGTCGATTATTACCTTATTGTAAACGACTTTGTGCAGTACGCCAAGCGCCACGGGATCCCCGTAGGTCCCGGACGAGGCTCGGGAGCAGGCTCATTGTGCGCCTACTGCATAGGTATCACCGATATAGACCCGATAAAATACAACCTGCTGTTTGAGCGGTTTCTGAACCCCGAGCGCGTCAGTATGCCCGATTTTGATATCGACTTCTGCAAAAAGCGCAGAGGCGAGGTTATCGATTACGTTGTCGAAAAGTACGGGCACGACCGTGTGGCGCAGATAATTTCATTTGGCACAATGGCGGCAAGGGGAGCGATCCGCGACGTCGGCCGCGCTCTGGCTATGCCTTACGCCGACGTTGACGTTATAGCCAAGCAGGTCCCGTTTGAGCTTAACATCACTATCGACAAGGCTATAGCGGCAAATCCCGCGCTTGAGCTTCAATATGACTCCGATTCAAAGGCAAAGCAGCTTATCGACATCGCCCGCAAAATCGAGGGGATGCCGCGCCACGCCACAATGCACGCGGCAGGCGTTGTCATTACGGACAAGCCCGTAAGCGACTATGTTCCGCTTTCAAAAAACGACGACAACGTGGTTACCCAGTTTACGATGACTACGCTGGAGGAGCTTGGACTGCTGAAAATGGACTTTCTCGGACTGCGCAACCTCACCGTGATCGACGACGCGGAAAAGCTTATCGCGCGAACGCATCCCGAGTACAGCCCCGATAATATCCGCGACGACGATAAAAGGGTTTTTGCCATGATTTCAAGGGGCAACACCGAAGGCGTGTTCCAGTTTGAGAGCCAGGGAATGAAGAATGTTCTTACCCAGCTAAAGCCCGACTGCGTTGAGGATTTGATAGCCGTTCTTTCGCTTTACCGTCCCGGTCCTATGGACAGCATCCCCACATACATCGACTGCCGCCACAATCCGTCGCATATCCGCTATAAGCACCCGGCGCTAAAAAATATTCTCGACGTAACCTACGGCTGCATAGTGTACCAGGAGCAGGTAATGCAAATTTTCCGCGAGCTTGCGGGCTACAGCCTCGGCCGCGCGGATATAGTGCGCCGCGCTATGAGCAAAAAGAAGCACGACGTAATGGAGCGCGAGCGCGAGATCTTCATAAACGGACTGACCGACGACAGCGGCAATATAGTTGTCGAGGGCTGTGTGCGCTGCGGGATCGACAGGGCTTCGGCAATATCTATATTCAGTGAGATGGAGAGCTTTGCCTCCTACGCGTTCAATAAATCTCACGCCGCCGCTTACGCCGCGGTGTCATATAAAACCGCGTGGCTTAAATGCTATTATCCGCGCGAGTACATGGCGGCTCTGCTGTCAAGCGTGCTCGATAACCGCAACAAGCTTGCGACATATATCACCGAATGCAGGCGGCTCGGCATCGCGGTTCTTCCGCCGAGCGTCAACGAAAGCTATCAGGAGTTTGCGGTAAGCGACGGCAATATCCGCTACGGCTTGCTCGCGATAAAAAACCTGGGCAAGGCGTTTATAGATCAGATTATCAGGGAACGCGCCGTAAAGCCGTACTCATCATTCTATGACTTCTGCAAGCGGCTCTACGGCAAAAACATGAACAGCCGCGCCGTTGAAAGCCTTATAAAGTGCGGCGCGTTTGACGGCTTGGGCGCTAACCGCCGTCAGCTGTTGTCTGTAGTAAAAAGCGTGCTCGATGATATCGAATTCAACGCAAGGCACAACATGGGCGGCCAGCTCAGCTTTTTTGATTTGGATGACAGCGCAAGTAAGATAAACGACGAGCCCGATATCCCGCCGATGGATGAGTTCCCGCGGGATGAGCTGCTCCATATGGAAAACGAGATTGCGGGAATGTACCTCAGCGGACATCCGATGGACGATTACGCCGACTTTGCCGATAAGGTTCACGCCGACAAAATCGGCTCTATAATCCAAAATGACGGCGATTATTCCGATGGCAAAAAGGTTTGCGTTGTAGGCGTTATTTCACGCGTAAAAACCCAGCTTACCAAAAACGGAAAAATAATGGCGTTTATCACCGTTGAGGACAGATACGGCGAGATGGAAGCCGTGGTGTTCCCGAATGTTTATGAGCGCTTCGGTATTTTCCTCGGCGAAACGCGCGTAGTTATTCTGCGCGGCACTCTGAACTGCAAGGAGAACGAGGAGCCTAAGCTGATTTGCGACTCCGCCGACAAGGCTCGTACTAACGAGGAGTGCAAAAGCTATAACCCCGAAGGCTCAAAGCACGCAGCTCAAAAGCCTCAGCTTCCTCAAATGCTGTATCTCAGGATCGACGACTTGAATACTCCGCTCTATGAAAAAGCGCGGCGTGTGCTCGATATTTTCGACGGCAGGACGCCTGTGGTGTTCTATCTTACAAATTCCAACCGTAAGGTAAAGGCTCCCGTGACAATGTGGGTAACGCTCAACGACGTGATGATAAAGGAGCTTAAATATCAGCTCGGCGATAACAATGTCGCCGTAAAATAGGAGAAAAAATGATAATTGACTTTCATACACACACATTTCCCGACGCGATAGCCGAGAGGACGATCGCGTACCTGACTGAAAAGGGCGGTATAAAGCCTTACCGCGAAGGCACGCTTTCCTCGCTTATTGAAAATATGAAAAAATGCGGAGTGGATTACAGCGTTGCGCTTCCGGTTGCGACGCTCCCAAAGCAGGAGAAGGGCATAAACCGTTTTTCCGCCGAAAACAACGGCAAAAATCATGTGTTTTTCGCCGGTGGGATCCACCCCGACTGCGAGGATGTTCCCGGCACGCTTGACTATATCAAATCGAGCGGTTTGTTCGGCATAAAGCTTCACCCCGACTATCAGGGCGTTCATTTTGACGATCCGCGATACATCAATATCATGAGGCAGGCGGCAGAGCGTGGGCTGTATATCATCACTCACGCGGGCTACGACGTAGCCTTCCGTGACCATGTTCACTGCACGCCCGATATGGTTCTTAATGTCTTAAAAGAATTAAAAGGCTTGATTGAGGACAAGCTCATTCTCGCTCATTTGGGCGGCTATGATATGCCCGACGAGGTGCTTCAAAAACTTGTCGGCGCTCCTGTTTATATGGACACCGCCGCCGTTCTTCGGCTTTACCCCGAAAAATGCAGGGATATAATTATCCGCCACGGCGCTGATAAAGTACTCTTTGCCACCGATTCGCCGTGGGACAGCCAGAAAGATTACATTGACTATATAAAAAGCTTTGACCTCGGCAAAGAGGCGGAGGATAAGATCTTCTACAAAAACGCCGAGCGTATTTTAGGACTTTCGCTTGAATAATTTGCTCAATTGCATTCTTGTCATTTAATTCTTGATGTGCTATAATTATATTTCATGCAAAAATAAGTTAAAAACGGAGGAAATACATCGTGAAAAAATTGATGTTAGGCAATGAGGC
>CAZVSQ010000097.1:0-7030 GCA_964629925.1 uncultured Ruminococcus sp. | reverse complement strand
CGCCTACGAGGAGCTCAAGGCAAAGGGCAAGCTCGCCGAACACGAGCCCGAAGTCCTTGACTGCAGAAAGTACGCCGGTATGGACACAATGACTGCCAGAAAAGCTATCGTAGCCGACCTTGAGGCGCTCGGTCAGCTAAAGCAGGTAAAAGAGCACACCCACGACGTGGGAACCTGCTACCGCTGCCACACCACAATTGAGCCTATGGTTTCAAAGCAGTGGTTCGTACGCATGGAACCGCTCGCAAAGCCCGCAATAAAGGCGGTTCGCGAGGGCGAAACAAAATTCGTTCCAAAGCGTTTTGACAAGATCTACTTCAACTGGATGGAGAACATCAAGGACTGGTGCATCTCGCGTCAGCTCTGGTGGGGTCACAGGATCCCCGCGTACTACTGCGACGAGTGCGGCGAAGTTACCGTTGCCAAGGAGAAGCCCGAAAAGTGCTGTCACTGCGGCTGCACCTCATTCACCCAGGACGACGGCACTCTTGACACCTGGTTCTCCTCCGCTCTCTGGCCGTTCTCAACCCTCGGCTGGCCGAACGACACCGAGGACCTCAAATACTTTTACCCCACCAATACGCTTGTTACGGCGTATGATATCATCTTTTTCTGGGTTGCCAGAATGATTTTCTCGGCGATCGAGCATACGGGCAAAGCTCCGTTCGACACCGTATTCATCCACGGTATCGTGCGCGACGAACAGGGCAGAAAAATGTCAAAGTCGCTGGGCAACGGCGTAGATCCGCTTGAAGCTATCGAGAAATACGGCGCCGACGCGCTGCGCTTCCTGCTTGTTACGGGCAACTCACCGGGAAATGACATCCGCTACTCCGAGAAGCGAATAGAGGCTTGCTCCGGCTTTGCCAACAAGCTCTGGAACGCCTCTCGCTATGTTCACATGAACATCGACGACTTCGACGTTAAAAACGAGCTTCCCGAAACTCTTACAACCGAGGACAAGTGGATACTCTCTACCCTTAACACCGTAGCCGGGGAAGTTAACGAGAACCTCGAAAAGTTCGAGCTCGGCATGGCGGTTCAGAAGGTTTACGAGTTTATCTGGGATTGCTATTGCGACTGGTACATCGAGCTTACCAAGGCAAGACTGCACAGCGACACCGAGGACGCTCAGAACGCGCGTCAGGTGCTTGTGTATGTTCTCGACCAAATCCTGCGCCTGCTCCACCCCTTCATGCCGTTCGTCACCGAAAAAATCTGGCAGACTATTCCGCATGAGGGCGAAACAGTAATGCTGCAAAGCTACCCGACATTCAAGCCCGAGCTTGACTTCCCCGAGGCGGATGCCGAAATGCGCCGTATCATGGATGCGATAAAAGCTGTACGCACACGCAGAAGCGAAATGAACGTTCCCCCCTCACGCAAGGCGAAGGTTTATGTTGCCACAAAGTTCCCCAAGACCTTTGAGGACGGCAAGGCGTTCATCATTAAGCTTGCGAGCGCGAGCGATGTTGAGGTTTCGGACAGCTTTGACATCGACGGCGCGGTGACTATCATCACCGCCGACGCCAAGATATACATCCCCATGGACGAGCTTGTTGACAAAGACGCCGAGCTTGCGCGCCTTAACAAGGAGCTTGCTCAGGTCAAGAAGTTCCTCGCCCAGTCAGAGGGCAAGCTGAACAATCAGGGCTTTGTTTCAAAGGCTCCCGCGGCTGTTGTAGAGGGCGTTAAACAGCAGGCTGCCAAAGAGCGCGAAAAAATAGCGATGATCGAGGCGGCTATAGCGGCATTAAACTAATATACTGACAAAAACAGCGGACGTGCTTTTAAAAGGCACGTCCGCATATTGTTTTATTCTACTGTTTACTTTACGGTAAAGTTAACGGTTTGGGTTTTTCCGCTGCCGGTAACCTGAATGCGGTAAGTTCCCGGTTTTGTTTTGTTGCCCACCTTCCATGTCCAGCTTACGTTGCCGCTTGAATCGGAGGTTTTGGTTCCAAGGCCGTCAGCTGTGGAAGCTCCGCTGCTGTAATACACGGTAATAGTATACTTGGTATTAGCTGCGCCGCGGTATTTAACCGTTGCATACTCGCCGCGATTTACTGCAGCAGGATAGCTTGCAAAGCTGCCTGAGCTGCTTTGATTGCTGCCCGCGAACTTAATTGTCTTTCCGCTTGAAAGATACGATGTAACAAAGATGCCGTTTGCGTCAACTCCTCGCACAGTATAGGTGTAACTTGAGCCGCTTCGCACTTTAGTATCCAAATACGATGCTCCGGTAACTGTACCCATCGACGTCCATCCGCCGCTGCTGTTTTTATAGAAAACCTTGTAACCGTATATGCCGCTCATTCCGTTCCAGCGGATACGAACACCGTTTGACTCGTTTGCAAGCGTAAACTCCGGATACGCGGTTGTACTATAGGCATACTTGCAAGCCCAGCCGGTGTTGTTATAGCCGCTTGTGAAATTTCCGTTTGCATCAACACAGCGAACTGTATAAGTATATGTTTTTCCGTTTGTTACATTTGAATCCAGGTATGTGTTGCCGGTGACATTACCCATGCCCTTCCAGCCTGAGGCTCCCTTGTAGAACACACGATAGCCGTAAGCGCCGTTAATCTTGTTCCATGTAAGCCTAATGCCCTGAGCGGTGCTTTCAAACTTTGTGATCTGCGGTGTATCAAGCTGAGGCGACTGATAGGTATATGTCCAGCCGGTGTTGTTATAGCCGCTTGTAAAGCTGCCGTTTGCGTCGACGCAGCGTACCGTGTAGGTGTATTTTGAGCCGCTCTTAACATCCGCGTCAACAAAAGAGGTGCCGGTGGTATTGCCCATAGCCTTCCAGCCCGACGAGCTCTTGTAAAATACTCTGTAGCCGTAAGCGCCGTCTACCTTGCCCCATGTAAGCTTAACACCGTCGGCGGTGCTCTCAAACTTTGTTATCTGCGGAGCCGCAAGAGCCTGCTGCTCGATATAGCTTACTCCGCTGCCGCTTGTCACTTCAACGCGGTATGTCTGCTTTATTCCGTTAGATGAAGTAACGGTAACGGTTGTGTTGCCATTCTTTTTTGCGGCGATCCTTCCGCAGGAGTCGACCGAAGCGACCGCGCTGTCAGCCGAAGAGTAGCTAAAGCTTTCAACAGCGTTTACAGGACGCACATCAGGCACTATTTTGTACGCTGTGCCTACGCCCATCTTAACGCCGCTCTTGACAAGATAAAACTTTGTCAGCGCAGCCGGAGAGGTGTAGTTTGAGCCTTTGTTAGGAGCACTGATACCATTGCCGCATTTATATGTAAGATTGCTTGAAATATCGCCCGATGAGCTGTCAGATAATACTTTAATACCCGTTCCCGAACAGCTTCTGACGCGGTTCCACTTGATCTTATCAGCGCTTGACGACCAAAGAAGGGTAATACCCTCGCTCTTTGCCGAGGTAACGTAGTTATCTGTAATGCTGCCGATTTTTGTTGTATACGCCCCCATGCCGTACTTTCCGGGCGAGATAATATCGTTATAGTTTATTGCGCCGACCTTGCATGAATCGATCTGAATTCCGTTTACCTCGGCATTTTTTATGGTGTTGTACTCGATGTTATTTACCTGAGCATTGCTGCGCAGAACAACGCCGTAGTAGTTTGCCGGCTTTACGGTGTTTTTGGAACAGATGATTTCGTTGCGGCTTACAAGACCGTTTCTGACATCCTCAAGGCGCACGCCGTTACCTCGAATATCTATATAGTTGCCGTAAACCGATGCGCCGTCGTTGTAGTAGTCGCCGATAGGCAAGCCGCCGCTGCCGTCTCTTGTGTTTTTGGGATAAACCTTATTAAGCTTGTTGCCTAAAACAGCTATTCCCTGACATTCGTAGCTGGAATAAATATCATTTAGGCTGCCTACATTTTTTAGGGTATTGTAACAAACAGTTATATTCGCCTTCTTTGGGGTTTGATACGCTGAAGAAACATGGCTTGTTGTTTTGCCCAATGATGAAAGATCGGATGACATATACATACCCGAACCGTCTTCCATAACAGAATAAACGGTTATTCCGCGGGGCGCGTTTTCAATTACGTTCATGCGAATATCAACGTTGATCCAGTTCATGCCCTGAACAGCAATGCTTTTAAGGTTTTTGAAAACGTTGTTATATATTTTTATTCCGTCAAACGGATTGTTAAGAATTCCTGTATGAGTTCCCACCGCACGCGGAACATTATCGAACACACAATTCTCAACCAGGATATTTTTGCAGTTTAGATCTTCCGCGCGGCAATTAACAACATGCTTGGGATGAAGAATATCAAACTGGATCGCCTCAAAGCCGTCTTTCCCCGGAGATAGGATCTGGTCGCGGAAGGTACAGCCCTTTGCGGTAAAGCCGTCACATCCGGCAACCTCCATCATATGACCCTCGCGTTCGTTGACAACAGATACACTCTCCATCGTAAAGTCCTTGGTGTGAGCAACTTTCAGCATTGTTCTATCACCTTGATTACCGTCATAGGTGCCGCCGAAAAGCTTGATGTTCTTGTATTTATAACCGACAGCGCCCGTGTTCACACTATCCTCGCTGCCTACTCTAAGCATATTTCCCTCAAAGTCACGCTTTAAAGTTACGCCGCTGAGATCAAGGGTAGTGTTGTCAAAAATCTTAAGCCCTCTGCTCAAAATATAACTTCCTGCGGCCGCCTTTACGGTAACCGGATCGGATTCGGTCGCCTGCTTTGCCGCTGTGTCCAGCGCATTTTGCAGCGCACCATGTGCGTTTGATTCCAAATCCGCAGCGCTTACGCTGATTACCTGAGCGCCTGTTGAACCGTCGTCAGACGCGGCAGAAACCAAAGCTGCAGCCGAAAACGCAAGTAGAGCCGAAAGCGAAACCGCTGTCAGGTTTTTGAGTAATTTCAATATAAATCTCCTCACCTTCAATAAAATATAGTAATATTATACAACGGAGTCAGTGCTTTGTCAATAAAGTGCTGATAAACAAAGAACCCTCGTTTACAAACCAATTTGTAAAATTTTATTATATTGTATTGACAACACATTGTAGGCGTGCTATAATCAAATTAACATATGAACAGTTATTCAGGTGTTCAACTTTTCATTGAGGTGGTATTATGGATAACAAAACCGATCACGATATTGAAATGCTTTTTGAGCTTGCCGACCTTTTTAAGGTATTCGGCGACTCTACCCGGCTGCGCGTAATGGTAACGCTGTCAGACAGCGAAATGCCTGTTATGGAGATCGCAGAGGCGCTGGGTATGGAGCAGAGCACGATCTCTCACCAGCTGCGCGTGCTGCGTCAGAACAAGCTGGTGCGCGTGCGCCGCGAGGGCAAGCAGATGTACTACTCCCTCGACGATGACCATGTAAAGAAAATCATCGAAATGGGCATGGATCATATTATGGAGGGATAGCATGGACAGCAAAAAATGGGATAGATTTGCGCCGTTTTATAATCTTTCGCGCAAGCCCGACAAAAAAGCTTACGGGGATATGTACACTTTAATTCGACCTGCCATAAAGGGCAAGCTTGTACTTGAGCTTGCAACAGGCACGGGAATTATAGCGTTGAATGTTGCTGACTACGCAAAGAAAATTATAGCCACAGACTTCTCCGAAAAAATGATTGCACAGGCAAAAAGGCACAAAGCTCCATCAAATGTCAGCTTTTTGGTACAGGATGCGTGCAGCCTTAAGTTTTCAGACAGTGAGTTTGACGCTGTTATAATATCAAACGCCCTGCATATAATGCCGCAGCCTGAGCTTGCCCTAAACGAAATACACAGAGTTTTAAAACCAAACGGTTTGTTAATTGCGCCAACCTATACCCACGGCACAATGAACCGCCGACGCAAAGTGATTTCAAGGTTACTGAAAACAGTCGGCTTTAAGGCGGAGCACAAATGGACTTCCGAACAATACGCAGATTTTCTGCAAAACAACGGCTGGCGAATAACGAAAAAAATTACCGTAGACGCTTCATTTCCGCTGACATACATCGAATGCGTTCCCAACATGGAGTGATAATATGAAGCATGAACTTTTACTTGAAAACTTAAACTGCGCCCACTGCGCCTCAAAAATCGAGGCAAAAATCTCCGAGACCGAGGGCTTTGAACGGGTAAGCTTCAACTTTGCCACCAAAAAGCTAAGCTTTGAGCATGATTCCGATAACCTCATCGTGCGGATTCAGTCCATCTGCGACAGCATTGAGGACGGCGTAAAAGTCAAGCCGTTTAAGGAGCATTCTCACCATGAGCACGAACATCACGAACACTGCCACGGCGACTGCTGCGGTCACGACCATGAGCATGAGCACGAGCACGGCGAAAACGGCAAAGTCAAAAACATTCTGCTTGCAGCTTCGATCGCTCTCGGAATTGCCGCGCTTGTTGTGCACCTGCTAAACGACAGCGCAGCCGCTCATTGGACGGTGTTTGGGCTGAGCCTCGCGGCGACTTTGGCGGCGGGCTACGACGTATTTCTAAAGGGCGTAAAAAACGCGGTTAAACTTCGCATTGAGGAGACCGTATTGATAACGATAGCGGTTATCGCGGCATTTATTCTCGGCGAGTACGTCGAGGCGGCGATGGTGACAATTCTCTTCTCGATCGGCGAATTTATCGAGGATTTGGCTGTAGGAAAAAGCAGGCGCGACATTGAAAAGCTCAGCAAAATACGCCCCGACGCCGCGACCCTGTTTGAAAACGGAACGGAGAAAACCGTAGCTGCCGACAGCGTAGAAATCGGCTCGACCATCATAATAAAGCCCCACGAAAGAGTGCCGCTCGACGGCGTTGTAACAAAGGGCAGCTCGTCGCTCGACGTCTCGGCGCTGACGGGCGAAAGCCTGCCGCAAAGCGTAAGCGAGGGCAGCGAAGTGCTCAGCGGCTCTATGAACGGCGAAGGCCTGCTGACCATAAAAACGACCAAGGAGTTCGGCGACAGCACGGCTACAAGGATACTCAGGCTTGTTGAGGACGCCGCCGCTCAGAAAGGGCAGCGCGAAAAGCTGATCACTCGGTTTGCTAACATCTACACCCCTATTGTT
>CAZVSQ010000096.1:0-7103 GCA_964629925.1 uncultured Ruminococcus sp. | reverse complement strand
CGAATTCGCGGGCGGTATAAACGGCTCGGGCGTCAATCAGGAGGAGGTCGTGCTCATTAAGGCAAAGGACGACAGCACAGCCTCTCAGATAAAAGAAAAGCTCGACGCGCGTTTTCAGTCAAAGCTCAATCAGAACAAAAACTACAACGCCGAGCAGGCAAAGATGATAGAGGGCTGCAAGGTCGAGCAGAACGGTCTGTACGTCACGATGATAGTATCGGACAACGCCGACAAAATCACAAAGATTTTTAAAGAACAAACGGGAATATAACGATTTATAGGGCTTAGCTCAAATCCTGAAACCACGGATTTGAGCCAAGCCCCTATTTTTCATCTATTCAGCAAATACGCAGTTAAATTAAGATACGAGGCAAAAGCCACCCATGCCGCGTACGGTATCTGCAGCAGCCCTGCCGCTTTATCGCGCCGGTAGAACCTTATGACCATTGTGATCACCAAAATCAAAAGAGCTATTATCCATATAAACGAAAACAGCCGCCATTTCAACACGAAGAAAAATACCGGCCACAAAAGATTCACCGCGAGCTGAGCAAAATAAACCGACGTCGCCTCGGAGTCGTTGAGCCCTTTGACGTTGAGCCTTCCGTAAGACACGCCCATAAGCACATAAAGTATCGACCATACTATAGGAAACAGCACCGACGGCGGCGCCAGCGGCGGCTTTTCAAGCGAATCGTAGTCCATCGCTCCCGAAATGACAAGCCCAACAACAGCGCCGAGCGCCACGGGAATCAGAATTGAGACGGCGTAGGTTTTTATTTTTTGCCAATTGATTTGAATCATAACTGCACTCCCTGCGTTTTTTATCAGTATATGATATTTTTAACGCAAATATACTAAAGCAAAATAACTGATTTCATCATCACAATAACAAGCAAATACGGTAAAAAAGCAGAAAAATGCGCAGTTTTGTAATAGTTACAGACTTGTAATATTTTTCAAGACATTAATGTGATATAATTCAAATCGGCAAAAGCCAACAACTTTTAATTTTCTATTGAGGAGGAAAAATCATGGAAAAAAAGACATCAATGTTTAAAATTGTAAGCATCATCATGATGATCGGCGGTATCGCTGCTACAGTCGGTTATATCGTCACCGCTGGTGCAGTTGCTGCTGTAATGAGCAACTCTCTCACACGTGCAGAATTCATGCTGAGAGTCGGCAGAGACCTCAACTCAGGTCTGTTCTGGTTCGGTCTTGTTGTAGCTCTTATCGCTTCCGTAATTGAGATCATTGCAGGCGCAATGGGCATGAAGAATTGGAATGACAAGAGCAAGGCTCAGACATTTATTATCTTCGGCGGCGCTGTTGCAGCTCTTCAGCTTCTTGCAAACATCCTCATTTCAGTTGCTTACGAGTTCAACTTCTTCTCCATCCTTTCAGGTCTTGCAATCCCCGTACTTTACATCATCGGTGCAGTTATGCTCAAGAAGCAGGCTCAATAATTTAAAACAAGCAATAATTTACGGCTGTCCGTTTGGACAGCCGTTTTGTTTTGCATATTAGATTTTGCGGTATTAGCTTTTATTTTTTTGACAACGCTCTTTCAAGCCATATGTCGGCAATATCCATAGCAAGATAAAGACCCTTTTTTTCGCTTGACTTAATAAGCTGCTTTCTGGGGGAAAGATACGGGTCGGTAGCCAAAAGCTGAATGGCAACCTTATCGGCTATTTCTTCGCCGTTAACTTCCTTCTTGCTCTTTATCTGCAATCTGATGACATACGGCTCTTCCATGTTTCCGTAGTACATCTCGTCGCCGCAGCGCACAAGGGGTCTGCCTTTATAGGTAAAGAACTCCTCCGACTTTTTGCTGTCTGCCACAGGGCACCAATCCTTTCTGAATTATACGTTAAGATATGACTTAACAAGTGCTTCCAGTAGGTCGTCGCGGTCGATTTTGCTTATAATATTGCGTGCGTTGTTATAGGTTGTGATGTAGGTCGGATCCTCGGAAAGGATGTAGCCTACGATTTGATTGATGGGGTTATAGCCCTTCTGTCTCAACGCGTCATATACAATGGTAAGCCCCGCTTTGATTTGGTCGTCCTTTTCCTCACCAAGCGAAAATATCATCGTTTTATCTAACATACTGAAACACCTCCCAAGTATCTGTCCTGTAATTATACAACATTTTGGTCAAAATAGCAAGAGGTTTTTGGCATTTATGCACGGCTATGCGTTTTATTTTGCGTCAAAATTGCTTTTGCCTAAAAACTGTTGATTTATTTTTTAAAATATAGTATTATATAGGTTGAAATGTAAAGGAGGTATTTTCTTGAGCGAAAACAACTATTTCGGCGAAAATACAGACATTAACGGCTCAGAGGACAAAGCTCTCCTCAGCGCCGAAGCGCCCCCTAAAAAGAGCCCCGTACTGCAGCGCACAATACTCATCAGCCTGGCTATTGTAGCCGCGGCAATACTTGTAACCGTTGTTTGCAGGCTGTTTTTCTTTAACGGCGCGCTGAATACCGACTTTTTCGGCAACAGCAAAGCAACGGTCTGGCACTACACCGAAGCCAACGATTCCACCGCCGACGAGGCGACCGATTATGACTACAACCTCACCTTTGACAACGGCAGGCTTACGGTCGACGTAGGAACGATGCAGATCGTTGGCAGCTACACCATAAAGCATATCACCGAGGACGACGCCGCGGTAATCAAGGACGGCGACTCAAAAATCGGCACATCTATGATGGTTATCGAAAACACCATCAAATTTGACGGCAGGTACACCTATGACGTCAGCGGCAACATGTTCACCGGCAAAACAATGACGCTTCAAAACCTGAGCAATGAGAAAAAAGTATTTGAGTTTGACAGCGACGCGGCTGAAATGCCCAAAATCGAGCAAAACGGCGATTTTAAAAAGGATGAAAAACTGATAGGTAACTGGGAATACGTAGATGAGCTCGGCTCGATCAATTACGAGTTCACGGACGACGGGTATTTTACCAGAACCGACAAGCTTGTCGATATGATCGAGACCGTAAACGGAACCTACACCTGCAAGGACGGGATTTTTAACTATACAATGGACTTCGGCGGCCTCAACGTAGTTTCGCGCAGGTATGAATTTAAGGACGATTCTTTGATTATTTACGAGGCGGTTCCGGATTACGAGAGCGGATTAGTCAGAGTACTGCCCTACACCTTCCAAAAGAAATAATATAGTAAAGGAATGAGATAAAATGTCAGGACATAATAAATGGAGCACGATCAAGCAGAAAAAGGGTAAAAACGACGCGGCTCGCGCCAAGGTCTTCACCAAAATAGGCAGAGAGCTTATAGTCGCTATCAAAACAGGCGGCAGCGCCGACCCCAACGTAAACTCAAAGCTGAAGGACACCATAGCCAAGGCTAAAGCGGCAAACGTGCCCAACGACAACATCGAGCGCATTATCAAAAAGGCGGCAAACGACAGCGACTCTACCAATTATGAGGCGGTCACATACGAGGGCTACGGCCCCAGCGGCGTTGCCGTGATCGTTGAAGCGCTCACCGACAACCGCAACCGCACCGCCGGCGAGGTAAGACATTACTTCGACAAATTCGGCGGCAACATGGGAACCCAGGGCTGCGTTAGCTTTATGTTCTCGCAGAAGGGCGTTATCGTTATCGAGCGCGAGGAGCTTGAAAAGGACGAGGACACCGTTATGAGCGACGCTCTCGAGGTTGGCGCTTCCGACTTTGAGGCCGACGAAGATATCTTCACAATATACACCGAGCCCGAGGATTTCAGCGCCGTAAGAGATGAGCTTGAAAAGCTGGGCTATGAGTTCGCCTCCGCCGAGCTTGAAATGGTGCCCGACACCTACGTTAAGCTCGACGATGAGGACACCGCAACCAAAATGCAGAAAATGCTCGACATGTTCGAGGACAACGACGACATCCAAAACGTCTGGCACAACTGGGAAGCGTGACGCTTTTTCAGCGCGCCTTTGGAAACGTTTATATAGCAAACACGTTTCTGCAACGGCGCGTCCGACCTCGCGGGAACAGAAGTTTTCGGTCATACAAACGTCTGATTCGCGGATTGGGTCAAGCGTCACGCGACCGCATCAAAACTCCACTCTCCAAACTCCAAACTCCAAACTAACCACTAACCCCTGACCACTAAAAACTAAAAATAAAGGAGCATAGTTATGAACGGAAGATTCAGAGTAAAATGTCCCAGATGCGGACATGTACAGGACATCAACGGCCCTTGCGGATGCGTAAAATGCAGCGCTGAGCTTAAACCTCAGCCCGGCGAGATCCGCATGTACAGAATGGGCAACTTTGTAGGCGCGGCAGGCGGCTTCGGCGTTTACATCGACGAGCAGCCCTTCGGCCACATCGGCAACCGTGAGACCGTGGCGTATTCACTGCCCTTCGGCACCCACAAGGTTCACGTCGCCGCAGGCATGAACCGCAAATGCACCGATATGCTTATCACCCTTTCACCCGAGGCGCCCGTAGGGTTCCTTAAGGTTAGAATGAAGGTCGGCTTCCTTACCAACAAGTTTATTATCGAGCCGTCCATGCCCGAGGAAATGCCTCCGTTGTAACAGAAAGTCAAAACCACCCGTCGAAAAACGGGTGGTTTTTTAGTGAATAATGAATTATTACGCAACGATGACAACCGCTTCGCCGCCGCACATAATGCCGCCGCGGAACACCTCAACGCTGCTGCCGTCGATAAGATTCGTATAAACGCCGTCGGGCAGATCAACGGGAATAAACTCTGTCTTATTATCGAGCGGGAACACGCCCGCGGCCTTTTTGCCGTTCTTTTCATGGCTTGCGACAAGCGCCTTTTCGCCGAACGCGCTGACCTTATACACGCTGTCGGTGAATATATCCATGCGCTTTATCTCGGCGAGCTTGGCTATATACCCGCTCAAGTCAACGGTCTCCGCGCCGTTCCAATCAACGGTATCCTTGTCAAACAGGCTCGGCAGATGCGACACCGCTTTTTCCTGACCGTTGTACACAAGCGCCATGCCCTTTTGGAAGAACATGAACGCCGTCATGCTTTTCAGGGTATTTATGTCGGGAATGAAGAACCTTGCGCGCGTTTGGTCGTGATTCTCCAAAAAGCGCAGCTTGACATAGTTGTCGGGATAAATATACTCCTGACGGCTGAGCGCGGCCACATAATCCTTCAAACTGCCCTTGCCGTACAGATAAGCCTTGAACTCCTCATAGCAGTCGTAGTCGTAGCTTAAATCAAAGGCGCGGTATATTTCGCAGTCGGAGTGCGCCGTCATACCTTGGGAACGCAGATACATTATAAAATTCGGCTCAACCGATTCGCTCAGCCAGACAGCTCCCTCTCTAACCTGCTCTACCTCGGCGCGCGCCTGCTCCCAGAAAGCTATCGGAATGAGCGGCGCTACGTCGCAGCGGAAGCCGTCTACCCACTGCGCCCAGTATTTGAGCGTGTCGATTTGGTATCTCCATAATTCTTTATTGGAATAATCAAGGTCGATAATATCGCTCCAGTCCCCTACCCTGTTGCCAAACGAGCCGTCGCTCTTGTGGAAGAACCACTCGGGGTGCTCCTTACTCAGCACGGAATCGGGCGAGGTGTGATTATATACCACATCGATAATGCACTTCATGCCCCTGTCGTGAACGGCATTTGTAAACGAAATAAAATCGTCGAGCGTGCCGAACTCGGGGTTTACGGCGCGGTAATCGCTTATGGCGTACGGCGAGCCGAGAGTACCCTTGCGCTGAGCCTTTCCGACGGGGTGGATCGGCATGAGCCAAACTATGTCGGCGCCGAGCGCCTTGATCCTGTCGAGCTGCTCCTCAACCTTTTTGAAGGTGCCCTCCTCGCTGAAATTGCGCACGAACACCTGGTACATCATTTGATTTCTAAGTTTTTTAGGGGTATTATCAGCCATATTTACCTCCGTTATTTCCTCACAAACAAGATTCCAAGCGTTCCGGGGCCGCAGTGGCTTGTAACGGTGCAGCCGGCGGTCGTTTCGAGGATCTCTTCAAAGCCGGGATACAGCTCGTTTATTTTGCCGCGGACCTGCTGAACGACAACGGGATTGCACTTTGTATGGGTGATAAAAATCCGCTTTTTGTCGATGTCGCTTCTGCCGCGCAGCTTGTCGGTCACGTAGTTGATGATGACCTTATCGATGCCGCCGCGGTACTTTTTGCCCGCCTTCATTTTGCCGTCGAGAACCTCGATAAGCGGCTTCAGCTTAAGCAGGTTAGCGCCCAGAGCCGCGACCGACGAGCAGCGGCCGCCCTTATGGAGGTAATCGATGCTGTCGACGACAAAGCTCGCCTCTACCTTGCCGGTCATTTTTTCACATTCAAGCTTGATTTCGGCGGCTGATTTGCCCTGCTGAGCAAGCTCCGCTCCCCTGAGCACAACAAGCCCCGAGCCCGTGGAGAGGTTGCGTGTATCGACCACATAAACGCCAGCCAGGTCGGAAGCGGCGGTGCAGGCGTTCGGTAAGGCACTTCAAAAGGCGCTGCAGATATTATAATGCACTATTTCATAGCCCTCGTCGCGCCACTTTTTGAACTCGTCAATAAAGTCGCCCAGGTTCGGCGCCGAGGTCGAGGGCAGCTTGCCCGTGCGGCTTACAAAGTCGTAGATGTCCTCGGGCTTGACTTCAAGCCCGTCCTTGCGGGTGCTGTCGCCCATAAGCACATAGAGCGGCACAATAGCAATGTCGTATTTTTGAACCAGCTCCGGCGAAAGGTCGCAGGTGCTGTCGGAAATAATTTTTACCTTCATTTTCATCGTCCCCTTTTCAAAACTTTTTTGGGAAATTTGCCTGTTATTATTGTATCATCTTGCGGATAATAATTCAATAGGTTAAAACAATTTAATAGCCGCCGCGCGGGAACGTGACGTTCCATCCAAATCCGCCTTTGGCCGCCACGCGGCAGGAAGCGCGCCTTTGGAGAACTTGTAATAATATAAATGTTTCTGCAACGGCGCATTTGAACGCGGGCGTGACGGCTACCGTTTTTGCAAACGTCTGATTCGCGTATTGGGTCAAGCGTCACGCTTGCGCGTACTGTCCGTCGCGTCACGCGACAAAAATTCGCGGACA
>CAZVSQ010000095.1:0-7115 GCA_964629925.1 uncultured Ruminococcus sp. | reverse complement strand
TCGAAAGCGACGAACGCTTCGCGCGCTACACCTTTAAGTACATAAAGCCCACGCATTATGTTATCACCAACCTCTACCGCGACCAGCTCACCCGAAACGGCCACCCCGAGTGGGTTTACGACGCGCTTGCCGACAGCATCAATCCCGGCACACAGCTTATTCTCAACGCCGACGATCCGCTTGTTTCGTCGTTTGCTCAGGGCAGGGACAATGTTGTCTGGTTCGGAGCGGACAAGCTTTCAACCGACACCGAAAAGCTCGACAGCGTATACAACGACGGCGCTTACTGCCCCGTCTGCAAAGCGCCGATGACTTACTCGACCCACCACTACAACCATATCGGCCACTACAAGTGCACTAAGTGCGGCTATCAGCGCCACAGCACCCAGTACACCATCACCTCGGTTGATTTGGATAAGGGTGAAATGACGATCGACAACAGGCACACTATTCATCTTGCGCTCAAATCGCTCTACAACATCTACAACATTCTTTCGGCGTACACCGTTGCTTCTATTGTTGGCATAAACGGCGCTCAGATAGCCGCCGACATGAACGATTATGTGCTGAAAAACGGCAGGGTGATAACCTTCTCGCTCGGCTCAAGGCGCGGCACAATGCTCACCTCAAAGCACGAGAACTCTATTTCATACGACCAGTCCATCCGCGTAGCCTCGGCTTACAAGGAGGGCTGCGACGTTATGTTCATAGTGGACGCCGTAAGCCGCAAGTACTTTACAAGCGACGTTTCGTGGCTGTATGACATCGACTTTGAAATGCTTGACAACAGCAATATTCACGAGATCATCCTCGCGGGCAAATACGTCAACGACCTTGCGGTGCGCTTTTCGTACACCGACATCCCAAGCTCAAAGATAAAGCTTTTCGAGAGCATTGACGAGGCCGCCGATTATCTCAACAGCGACCGCAAAGAGTATATATATGTAATAACCTGCTTCTCGGACAAGGGCAAGTTCCTTGTTAAGGTAAAGGAGGATCAATGATGAAGCTTCTTCATTTATATCACGATATAATGAACCTCTACGGCGACCGGGCAAACGTTGCCGCCATGAAGCGTATGCTTGAAAAAAGCGGCGAGGAGGTCACTGTAGATAAGCTCAGTCTCGGCGACAAGGCGGCTCTTTCGGACTATGACTTCATTTTCATCGGCTCCGGAACCGAAAGGAACCAGCGCGTTGTTCTTGACGACTTTAAAAAGTACGCCGACGAGCTTAAAGCCTGTGTTGAAAGCAGAAAGGTCATTCTGCTTACGGGCAACTCGTTTGAAATGCTCGGAAAATCAATAACCGACTGCATGGGCAAAGAGTTTGAGGGCTTGGGGCTGTTTGATTTTACCGTCACCGAGCAAAACAAAAACCGCCGCACCGCCGACCAGATAGCCGCCTCGGATTTCCTTACGCGTCCACTTGTTGGCTTTATCAACAAGTGCAGCGAGATAAACGGCGTTGAAAGCCCTCTGTTTAATGTCACAATGGGACTGGGCAACGCCGACGGAGATAAAAAAGAAGGCGTTTACCGCAATAATCTGTACGGAACCCACCTTACGGGTCCCGTGCTTATAAAGAACCCGCATTTTTTGAGCTTCCTTGCAGAAAAGGTTTTGGGCAGAGCGCCCGAAAGCGACTGGATGGTTCACGAGCGCGCCGGCTACGACATAACCCTCCGCGAACTAAGAAAACGCGCCGCCACGCGGTAGGAAGCGCGCCTTTGGAAAAATTGCAAAAATAAAAAGGTTTCTGCAACGGCGCGTCATATCTCGCGGGAACATAAGCTTTGTTTATTGCAAACGTTTGATTCGCGTACTGGGTCAAGCGTCACGCTTGCGCGTCATAACGCGGGTGTTACGGTTACCTTTTTCGCAAACGTCTGATTCGCGTACTGTCTGTCGGCTCAGCCGACAGAGGGCAAGCGAGCCTTTCCTCACACATATTCTTTTTGCATAATAAGGTCGTTAGAAAACAACTGCCGATTCAAACGCGGAGCTTGCAAAAGTACTGAAAAAGTAGTAATATTAATTGGATAAATAATAGAGAGGAAATTGTTATGGATATTAAAGTACCTTATGAAGTAAAGCGCAACGTACTGCTCAACCCGGGTCCCTCAACCACTACCGACACGGTCAAGTTCGCACAGATAGTACCCGACATCTGCCCGCGCGAGGCTGAGTTCGGCGGCCTTATGAAGGGGCTGCGCGAGGACCTTGTTAAAATAGTACACGGCGATTTGGATAAATACACCTCGGTTCTGTTCTGCGGCTCGGGCACTATAAACATCGACGTCTGCATGAACTCGCTCCTTCCCGAGGGCAAAAAGATCCTTGTTGTAAACAACGGAGCTTACAGCACACGTGCTGTTGAGGTCTGCGAATACTACGGACTGCCGCATATCAACCTGCAGTTCCCGGTCGACCAAAGACCTGACCTTGAGGCCGTCGAGAAAACTCTTAAGGAAAACCCCGACATAGCGCTTGTCCACACCACCCACAACGAAACGGGCACGGGCATTCTCAACCCTATCCGCGAGCTTGGCGCGCTGGCTCACAAATACAACGCGGTTTTCACCGTCGACACCACCAGCACCTACGCAATGCGCCCGATAAATGTCGAGGAGGACAACATCGACTTCTGCATGGCTTCGGCTCAGAAGGGACTTATGGCGTTCACAGGCCTGAGCTTTATCGTTGGCAGAACCGACGTCATCAAGGCGAGCGCCGGCTACCCCAAGCGCTCATATTACTGCAACCTCTTTATGCAGTACGACTTCTTTGAAAAGACAGGCGAAATGCACTTTACACCGCCCGTTCAGACTATTTACGCCACTATTCAGGCTCTCAAAGAGTACTGGGCTGAGGGCGAGCAGGCAAAGTGGGCAAGACATACCCGTGTGTTCAACGCCATTCAGGAGGGGCTTGACGAACTGGGCTTCAGGGACGTTATAAAGCGCGATGAGCAGGCAGGGCTTGTTGTATCGCCGATTTACCCCGACGATCCCAACTGGAGCTTTGAGAAGGTCCACGACTACTGCTATCAGCGCGGCTTTACTATTTATCCGGGCAAAATCAACTCCACCAATACATTCAGGCTTTGCGCTCTGGGCGCTATTGACGAGGCTGATATCCGCGACTTCTTTGTTGTGTTCAAAGAGGCGCTCGAAAGCTGCGGCGTTGCTGTCCCCGTAAAGTATAACGACTGATATAGGAGAACTGTATGAAAGTTGAAAAATTATTGGAAATAATCGGCTCGGACTTTTACACGGGCGTGCCCGACAGCCAGCTAAAGGCGCTCTGCGATTACCTTATGAACACCTACGGGATCGACCGCGATCACCATGTAATAGCGGCTAACGAGGGCAACTGCACCGCTCTTGCGGCAGGCTATCACCTCGCCACGGGCAAGGTTCCCGTCGTTTATATGCAGAACAGCGGCGAGGGCAATATAATCAATCCCGTTGCCTCGCTTTTGAATGATAAGGTCTACGCTATCCCGATGGTATTCATCGTCGGCTGGCGCGGCGAGCCCGGGGTTCACGACGAGCCTCAGCATATCTATCAGGGCGAGGTCACCGTAAAGCTGCTTGAGGATATGGAAATCAGCCCGTTTATCATAGGCCAGGACACCGAGGACTGCGAAGTCCAAACCGCTATGGACGGCTTTAAAGAGCTTCTTGCTCAGGGCAAAAACGTCGCATTCGTTATCCGCAAGGGCGCGCTTGAATACGGCGAGAAGGTCGTTTATAAAAACGATAACTCCATGACGCGCGAGGAGATAATCCGCCATATAGTTAAGGTCAGCGGCGAGGACCCCATAGTTTCCACCACCGGCAAGGCGAGCCGCGAGCTGTTCGAGATACGCGAGCAGAACTCTCAGAGCCACAAGTACGATTTTCTCACGGTAGGCTCAATGGGTCACAGCTCATCAATAGCTCTCGGCGTGGCGTTAAATAAGCCCGACACAAAGATCTGGTGCGTTGACGGCGACGGCGCGGTGCTTATGCACATGGGCGCTATGGCGGTGCTGGGCGCTAACTCTCCCGAAAATCTGGTTCATATCGTGATAAACAACGGCGCTCACGAAACCGTGGGAGGAATGCCCACCGTTGCGGCAGGCATTGACGTTGTGGCTATAGCCAAGGCGTGCGGCTACAAAAACGCCGTAAGCGTTGACAGCTTTGACGCTCTTGATAATGAGCTTAAGGCGGCCAAGGAGCGCAATGAGCTGAGCCTTATCGAAGTGAAGTGCTCAATAGGCGCGCGCTCAGACTTAGGCAGACCTACGATATCCTCAATCAAGAACAAGGAAAACTTCATGGGCTATCTTGCCGAAATATAAACGAACAACAAAGGCTCCGGGTAATTCCGGAGCTTTTTTTGCTTGAAAATAAAAAATCTGAACATAATTTTAACAAACATATTGCAATTTATATAAATAAGTGCTAATATATAATTGAATATCTGTTATTGTGATATGAATAAATAACAGAAAACCCTGTAAGGGATTATTTAATGAAAAGAGGTATAATAATGAAATCAAAGGTCAGAAGAATACTTGCAATCATGCTGACGCTTGTTATGCTCGCGTCGTGCATAGCCGCCTTTCCGCTGAACGCTCAGGCGTTTGACAACGACGTAAAGTCGGGCGTAGTCGCAATTGTTTTCTATCTTAAAGGCGCAGGTCTGTACATTACCGACGGAAGCCAGTATCAGCAGATCCAGCAGATAGGCGACACCGAATTTTCGGGCGGCACGGGCTTCTTTATCGGCGAGGAAAAAGAAAACCCGCAGTATATCGTAACAAACGAGCATGTTGTAGACAGCTATATCAAGGTTGGCGAGGGCAAAAGCTTTTTGACTCCGCTCGGCACGACCTATCAGAATTATCCCGTATATCTGGGCGCCGAGTCCAGCGAGCTTCGCGTTTATTATGACAAAAATGATTACGAAACCGCGTTTGTAGACAGCTACGGCGACAGCGAAAAGGTCGATATCGCGGTCATCAAGATCCAAAAGCCCACAACCAAGCGCCACGCTCTTGTGCTCCAGACTCCGACCGATGATATGGTAGGTTCAACCGTTTACACCGTCGGTTTCCCGGGCAACGCCGATAACCAGTTTACAAGCGTAAACAAATACGGCATCGAGGACGCCACCGTTCATAAGGGCGTTATCAACAAGTTTGTTGTAAGCGAGGGCGTAGGCGTTAAGAGGATCGCGGTCGACGCCACTATCCAGCACGGCAACTCGGGCGGTCCTCTGGTGAACGAAGAGGGCAATGTACTCGGAATCAACACCAACATCATCTCAAACAAGCCCTATGACAACCAGGTCGAAGCTGACTACTACGCTATCAACACCAGCGAGCTGAAAGACTTCCTCGGCAAAAACAGCATTAAATACATGGACGCCGAAACCTCAAAGAAGGGCGGCTTAGAGCCTTGGCTCCTTATCGTTATCATCGGCGGCGCTGTTGTTCTTCTCGGTATAGCCGCGGTTATCATCATCCTCTCGCTCAAGAGAAAGAGAGATAAAAACGGCAATTTGGTCAACGCTCCCGCACCGGCATATACTCCCCAGGCTGCTCCCTCGGCTCCCATGAACTACGGCGCAACAACGGCTCCCACTCCCACAAAGGGTATCGCGCGCTCACAGTCGGCTCAGCACGCGGGCAAAGCGTTCTACATCACCGGCAAGCCTACGGTTATCGGACGCAACACCACCGACTGCGCTATTGCTTATGAGATGGGCACTCCCGGCGTAAGCGGAAAGCACTGCACACTCAGCTATGACGGTCTGCTTGAACAGTTCACCCTGACTGACATCGGCTCGTCGTTCGGCACATACCTCGGCAACGGCACAAAGCTTACTCCGAACGTTCCCGTTAAGCTCAACGCGGGCGACAGCTTCTATGTAGGCGACAAGGCGAATGTGATCACGCTTGAGGTCGAGAAATAATAATTTGTAAAATCTTGGGGCAGGCATTCGGTTGCCTGCCCTGTTTTTGCGTATAAAAGCGGCTCAGGTCATTAAACCTGAGCCGCTGAATCACTTTTACAATGTATCAATTAACTCTGAAACATAACGCTGGATCTGAGTTACGTCGCGGATGGTGATTTTGCCGTCGCGGTTTGCGTCGGCGCGGATAAGCATTTCCTTTGATGAAAGATCAAGGTCGGTCATTTCCGCAAAATACCTTTGAAGCTCTGTGGCGTCATTGACTGTTACGCTGTCATTGCAGGTAACCTTGCCTATGATATCCGACGCCTCCTGTGCTTCGGGTGAAATAACCGTTGAAAGCGTTTCGCCCAAGCCAAGGTCATTAACGGTGCCGTTATCAACTATCTGGTGCTGAACATGGGGAGTGGGTTCGGACTCGTCGCAAAGGGCAAGATACTTAACAGAGCAGTTTACCGTGGTTACGCCTGCCTCGCGGTCAAGAACCTTGAACACGGCTCTTACTACCGTTGCCGCTGAGCCGTCTTCCTCATAAGCCCATGCCGCCGGTCTTATAGATGAGTAGTTTGCTACAATCCTTCCTTCGTCGGTTTTATGAACAACGCCTATGCCGCGATTGTATTCTGCGGCAAACGGGAAGAAATCAAGAACACTGTTCTGATCGAGCATAAATTTGTTGTAATCCTCGCTCCACTCAAGAACATCGGGATCATAGGTAAACTCGCCTACGTCAATGTTGATCAGGTATTTCTCATCAGCAAAAAGCTTGTACTCAACGGTAACAAAAACATCGCCGTTTTCGTCTTCAAAGTCACTCAGTCCGTAGTATTTATTTTCCGTTGTGGGGAAGTAGTTGGAGGTCGCCTTTACGGTAAGCGGAGCCTCGACCTCGGCGTCAACTGCCGAAGCGGGAACAGCCGAAACCGCAAGCACGCTTGCAAGCATAGACGCCGCCAAAAACGCGGAGAGCATTGTCTTTATTCTTTTGCGCATGGAATTCCTCCTTTTGATATAGGTTAACAATATTATACAATATCCCTTAAAAACATTCAACCCCTAAATTCACGGATTTTTTCTATTTTCAATTACGCGTTATACTAATTTCCATTAAAACGCTTTAATACAGATGTTAGCGGAAAATTCAGCA
>CAZVSQ010000094.1:428-7156 GCA_964629925.1 uncultured Ruminococcus sp. | reverse complement strand
CATCGCCCGATTCTCCGACAAGGCTACGCGCACCATGACCGACCAGGCAATCGGCTCGGTTCATTATATCGCGCCCGAGCAGGCCAGGGGAGATATTACCGACGGCAAAACCGACCTTTATTCAGTCGGCGTAATGCTTTACGAAATGCTGACGGGCAAGCTTCCTTTTGAGGGCGACAGCGCCGTTACCGTGGCTCTTATGCAGCTGCAGTCAACGCCCAGAATGCCCCGCGAGGTCAACCCCTCTATCCCGGTAGGGCTTGAACAGATAACGATGCGCGCAATGGCTAAAAAGCCCGAGCAGCGCTATACCTCGGCGGCTGAGATGCTCAGCGATATCGAGCGCTTCCGCCTTAATCCGTCCATTGTTTTTGAGTACAGCAATCCGTTTGTGGATAAGCAGCCCACGCGCTTTATGGACAGCCCCAAAAAGAAAAAGGACTCAGCCTCAAAGCACTCTGCTTCACGCGAAAAGGAAAAGCTTCAGCCCGCGGAAAAGCCGCGCAGGATCGAAAAGGCAGAGGCAAAGGATACCGACGATGAAGTAAAGGATCACAGCACAGCTTTCCACGCAATAAAGGGCGTGCTCATCGCGGCGGTGGCGGTTTGCCTTGTGTTCTTCGTTTTCTTCTTGATAAAGGGTATCACCTCAAGCCAGACCAAGGACGTTGTTGTACCCGAGTATGTGGGCAAAACCCTTATGGAGGCTAAAGACAACAACCCCGACGACTTCCGGTTTGAGCTTAAAAACCGCTTCGACGAGTCAAAATCTCTCGGCGTTATTCTCGCTCAGGAGCCGTCAAACGGCATGAAGGTCAAGGCGGGCTCAACAATAGTTTTGACTGTAAACAGCAACGGCGATGAGATATCGGTTCCGTTCTTCACCTCTACCTCAAAGCAGGACGACGCTACAAAGACGCTTAAGGAACTCAGCCTTATTCCCGAGGTGGTAATGGTCGAAAACAGCAGGACTCCAAAGGATTACATCATCGGCACGTTCCCCACAGCCGGCGCAAAGGCGCCTATCGGTTCGACCGTTTACCTCTTTGTGTCAAACGGCGAGCGTCCCAAGACCGTTGAGATCCCGGCGGTTCTCGGCATGAACCTTGAAGAGGCCGAATCCGCGCTTACCGAGCTTGGAATCACGGTTGAAACAGTCTATGACGACGACAGCAAGGAAAAGCGCGATACGGTAATCGGCTGTTCTCCGCTGCCTCACGGCAAGGTCGAAAACAGTACTGTAGTTACCCTGACGGTAAGCTCCGGCAAGGGCGACAAGAGCAAGGTGACGATCAACGTCGACCTGCCCACCTTTGTACAGAATACCATTCAGATGACGGTCATCGTCGACGGCGAGACCGATTCAAGCCGCTCGGGTCCCGTTACGCCCGCGCTCAACCCGACCGCGACCTTTGAGTTTGAGGGTACGGGCACAAAGTCGGTGGTAGTTCAGCTTGACGGACAGATTTACCGCGAGTATACCATCGACTTCGCTACAGGCTCGGTGAGCACGGTCACACATGAGTATGTACCGCCGACAGAGCCTCCTACCGAACCTACTACAGAGTACACCGAACCGGTCACCTATTATACCGATCCGTCCGAGCAATACACGGAACAAAACGAATATAATCCGTACGGAATTTGATATGGAACAGAAAACAGGACTTTTAATGAAGTCTATCGGCGGATTCTACTATGTCCGCTGCGGCACAACCGAATACGAATGTAAGGCAAGGGGGAGCTTCCGAAAAAAAGGAGGCTCTCCCGTTGTGGGCGATAGGGTGAAAATCACCGTCCCGGACGACGGCGGTTTCTGCGCCATCGAGGATATCCTGCCGCGCAAAAACAAGCTCAAGCGCCCTGCTCTTGTCAATATCCACGCGCTCGTTATCGTCTGCTCCACCGTCGATCCTCAGCCGAATTATATGGTCATCGACAAAATGACGGCGGCGGCGGTCAACAATCATATGGAGCCGGTTATCGTGGTGTCGAAAAACGATATCAAAAACGGCGACAGGGTTTCTCAAATTTACAGAAACGCGGGGCTCGAGGTATTTCAGTGTTCGCCCGATAACCGCGCCGAGGCTGACAGACTGCTTAAGTTTTTGCAGGGCAAGGTAACGGCATTTATCGGCAACAGCGGCGTTGGAAAATCCACCCTGCTAAACATGCTGTTCCCCTCTCTTGAGCTTCAAACGGGGCAGATAAGCGAAAAGCTCGGCCGCGGAAGGCACACCACAAGGGTGGTTGAGCTGTTTGAAATGAACGGCTGTTATGTCGCCGATACACCGGGCTTTTCTACCGTTGATTTGCAGCGCTATGAGATCATCGACAAAAACGAGCTGCAATACTGCTTTCCCGAGTTTGAAAAATATCTCGGGCAGTGTCAGTTCACCTCATGCGCTCACACCTGCGAAAAGGGCTGCCGCGTGTTGCAGGCGCTCTCCGACGGCGAAATCGAAAAGACGCGCCACGACAGCTATGTGGCTATGTATAACGAAGTAAAGGATATAAAGCATTGGCAACTGAAATGAACAAAAACCGCCGCTGCGTTATCATTGCGGGCGCGCCCGGAGCAAACGCGGCGTTTATCAGGGCGGCTCTGAGGCCTGACGACTATATCATCTGCGCCGACAGGGGCTATAAAACCGCGGTTGAAGCGGATATTACCACCGATTTGCTTGTCGGGGATTTTGATTCATATGAGGGCGAGCTGCCTTCAAACGTTGAGATAATCCGCCTTAACCCCGAAAAGGACGACACCGACACCCTCCACTGTGTAAAAACAGCACTGGAGCGCGGCTTTACCGACTTCCTATTGCTTGCGGCAACGGGAGGAAGGCTCGACCACACGCTTGCGAATCTATCGGTAACGGAGTACCGTTCCGACAGGGGCTCGCGCTGCATAATTCTTTCAAAGAATGAAAAAGCAGAGCTTGTAACCGTTGGAGCTTACACATACAGCGGCTGCAAGGGGCTGACCTTTTCGGATTTTCCATACGGCTGCCAAAAAGCTGTTTTAAGCTATAAGGGCGCTTACTATCCGCTTGAACACGGCGTTTTGACGCACAGCACGGCAATGGGCGTGTCAAATATTTTTACGGCAGACAAAGCCGAAATAACCGTGCATGAGGGTAAGGCGCTTTTGATAATAAATACACGAAAGGATAGTTGATTATGAAAGTAAAATTCCGGAAAAGAATAATATCTCTGATAACCTGCACCGCGATCGCTTTGTCTTGCGTTACGATATCGGGCTTCGCGGCGTTTGCCGATGACGGCGAGGGCGGCGAGCGCACCTATGTTACCGAGAGCAGTTGGGAAATGACCGTTCCCCAGATTTTTGTCTATACCGAAAACGGCAACGGAACCGAGCTGCAAAAGGAGGACGGCTATCAGAACGCCAAAATCTTTATCAAGGATACCGACGGCAGCATGCTCACCGACGACTGCACCTTCAAGGTTCGCGGCAACACCACCGCGCTCAGCTGGGTAACAAAAAAGCCGTATACCTTTAAATTCGGCAAGAAAAAGGACGTTCTCGGACTTGGAAAGGGCAAGAAATGGGCGCTTATTGCCAACGCCTTTGACCCCACAATGCTGCGCAACTACACTGTGTTTTCGCTTGCTCAGGAAATGGGGCTCAGCTACACCTCCAACTTCAAGCCGGTCGAGGTTTGGGTAGACGATTCCTTCAGGGGCTTCTATTTTCTGTTTGAGCCGGTTCAGGAGGGCAAGGACAGAGTAGACATCGACATTGAGGGCAACGACGGCAAAAAGGACTTCCTTATCGAGTACGAGGCTCAGCGCGAGGAAGAGGACGTCACCTACTTCAAGGCGCATGGGCTGCGCTTTATTGCGAGCGAGCCCGAGGAGCCGACCGACGAGCAGCTTGAATATATAAAAAGCACAATGGAAAATATCATCAAAATTATGTATAACGGCGACCGTGATGAGGCGGAGAAAGTTATAGACATTGACTCCTTTGCCAAATTCTACCTGCTCAACGAGTTCGCAAAGACCTTTGACTTTGACATGAGCTCGGTTTTCTTCTACTACAAGGACGGCAAGCTTTACGCCGGACCGCCGTGGGACTATGACCTGTCGCTGGGCAACGGCAATACCGAATACGGCAAAAGGGGCATTGCGACCTACGAAGCGGAAAACCTGACCGCCAATAAAAAGAATATTTTTAAATATCTTTGCAAAAACAAGTGGTTCAGCGAAGCGGTAAGAGAGGTTTATATAAAGTACTATCATCTGTTTGACAGCGTCGGAGCCGACAGCGGTCTGCTCGATACCGCAAGACAGACCTACAGCGAAGCAATCGCGCGCAACGCTTCCGAGGCAAAATGGAAAGCGAACAGATGGTGGATCAATATTATGATGAAGCCGCTCAATACTTATGACGAAAGCTTTGCCTATTTAAAGGATTGGTGCGTAAGACGCAACACATGGCTCTCAAATCACTTTGACGTTGCGTATCTAAGGGGCGACAGCAATAAAGACATGGCGATAAGCGTTGACGACGTTACCGAGATACAGCGGCTGCTTGCCGAGTTTGAAACCGAAAACAAAGACAGCCTTATTCTCAGGGGCGACGTAAACGGCGACGGAAGGGTAAATATCTCCGACGCAACGGAAATCCAGAGATTTATTGCCGAGATTGAAAACCCGTATAACATCGGGGAAAAGATCGTGGCTGAGAAATGAGTTTTTAGTTTTCTTTGAAATATATAGACAACAGCAAAAAAGCATGATATAATAATATGAGTGTGTATATTTTCATGCTTATCTATAACAAAACTGTAATTAATATGACATCTATAAATCTTGAAAAGAAATATAGTGCTGTGGTATAATTCTTTTGAATAAAAATGCGGCGGCGCGCATGTCCGCCGTAAAACAGAACGATCCTGTTATAAGAAGAATGAGTTAACGAGAATATTTTTGGAGTGAACATATATGTCATTATGTATGGGATGTATGCAGGAAATCGGCAGCGAGAGCGTTTGTCCGCTGTGCGGTTTTGACAATACTGAAAAGCAGCAGGCTCCCTTCCTTCCTTACGGAACCGAGCTTGCGAACAGATATATCGTAGGCGCCGGTATCGACACCAACGGCGAAAGCACACGTTATCTGGGCTTTGACAAGCAGACCGGCGACGTGGTGATCGTCTGCGAGTTTCTTCCCATAGGGCTTTTTATCCGCCGCGAGGACGAGATCGCCGTCAGAGTCAATTACGAGAACCGCAACACCTTCAATAAGCTTAAGGATGATTTCCTCAACTATTACCGCATTTTGTCCGAGCTTAAAGAGTTTTCGGCGCTGATGAACGTGCACAACATGTTTGAGGAAAACAATACCGCATACGTTATTGAGGAAAACGAGGATCTTATCCCGTTTGAGGAGTATGTCGAGCGCAGCAGCGGCAGCCTTGACTGGGACATAGTCCGACCTCTGTTTATGCCGGTTATCTCGGCTTTGGAGGCGCTTCACAAGCGCGGCGTGGGTCATTACGCCATCTCCCCAAAAAACATGTACATAACCGCCCAGGGCAAAATAAAGATATCGGGCTTTGCCACCGAGAGCGAGCGCAAGCGCGGAACTCCGCTTAAATCTCAGCTGTTTTCGGGCGCTGCCGCTCCGGAGCAGTACGAGGATAATTTTCCGCTTGACGACATTACCGACATCTACGGTTTTTGCGCCACGCTGTTCTATTCGCTGACCGGCCGCCTGCCCAAGAGCGCGCCCGAGCGCCTTAAGGACAGCCGCCTGCTTATGAGCACAAACACCGTTAAAAGGCTTCCTCCTCACGTTGTTTCCGCCTTGGCAAACGGCCTTCAGGTAGAGCGCGAGAACCGCATAACTGACTTTGACGATCTTCGCTCTCAGCTTTCGGTCGCCCATACCGCAAAGGCTATCCAGGATGAGATATCGCGCACGGCAAGCATGAACCTTTCTCATGCCACCGAGCAAAAGCAGACCAGGCGCGGAATGTCGCCGGTTTCGATAACTATTATCGCCGCCGCTGTCACCGCCGTTGTGCTGGGACTTTTGGGCTTTTTGTTTGTTCAAATGAACCCCAACATGTTCTCAAACCTTTTCGGCAGCAAGCAGGACGTTACCCAGGCTTCTACCGAAAACACCGAATGGACAGGCGCTACTGTCCCCAATTATCTCGGAAAAACCTATGACGAGGTAGTTAAAGAGGTCGGAAGCGATAGCTCCGTAACGATTCTTAGGAACTATACCGATGAGTTCAGCGACGAATATAAAGAGGGTACCGTAATGACTCAGAACCCTCCTGCCGGAGCTCATGTCACCGAAAACGACAAGGCCGCGGGTATTACCATAAGCCTTACCATAAGCAAGGGCGCCCGTATGCGCGAGCTGCCTGAGATCGAGGGACTTGCGCTTGAAAAAGCCTCTGAGGATATCGCGGCTCAGGGACTTATAGGCGAGGCTGAGTACGCTTATGACGACAAATACGCCGAGGGTATCGTAGTAGGCTACAAGGACAAGAGCGTCGGTGAGACCGTAGAGTACGGCACCAAGGTCATCGTGATCGTAAGCAAGGGCAAAGAGCCCGTTGCAACCGAATAAGAATATCTGAAAGGTTGAATTGGATTTTTTTAGTTCAGCCTTTTTGTGTTGTTTGTTTTAAAATCTTGCTGCAAGTTGATGAAACTTACTAAAATTTATTGCGGCTTTTTTATCCTTCA
>CAZVSQ010000094.1:0-418 GCA_964629925.1 uncultured Ruminococcus sp. | reverse complement strand
AGACCGTAGAGTACGGCACCAAGGTCATCGTGATCGTAAGCAAGGGCAAAGAGCACGTCGCTACCGAATAAGAATAATCTAAAAAGGTTGAATTGAATTTATTTTCAGCTCAGCCTTTTTTGTATTATTTTTTTAAAATCTTGCTGCGCGTTAGTAAAACTTACTAAAATTTATTACGTTTTTTTATCCTTTAAGCCCAATGATGTTGCAAATGCAATGGAATATTAATTCTAAAGAGTGTACAATGATTATAGTGAAACTGGGTTTGAAGTTAATTGTTTATGGTATTTTTAGGAGTTTTGATATTTTTTCTTTTATTTTTTTTTATTTTTGATTATTCCTTCTATAACCCAATTTACCCCCTGAAGCAGTCGAGGCATCCCCTCGGCTATTTCTCTTATAGGCTCAAAACAGGTTG
>CAZVSQ010000093.1:0-7303 GCA_964629925.1 uncultured Ruminococcus sp. | reverse complement strand
AAACAAATACTACGATTTGATGTCGGCAGGCAAAATAACCGACGACAGTAAAATCGTTTTTATCGACGACGGTTCGCGTGACAGAACATGGGATATCATCTCGGATCTGCATAATCAGAACGCCATTTTTCAGGGCATTAAGCTGAGCCGCAACAGAGGTCACCAGAACGCTCTGCTTTGCGGGCTTATGACGCTTAAGGACAAGGCTGACGCGGTTATCTCGATCGACGCCGACCTTCAGGACGATATAAACGCCATTGACGAGATGATAGATAAGTTTGAGGCGGGATGCGACGTTGTATACGGCGTTCGTTCAAAGCGAGAGACCGATACATTCTTTAAGCGCTTTACCGCCGAGGCTTTCTACAAAATACTAAACAGAATGGGCGCAAAGGTTATTTTCAACCACGCCGATTTCCGCCTTATGAGCAAACGCGCGCTTGAGGCGTTCTCGCTTTACCGCGAAACAAATATCTTCCTGCGCGGCATGGTTCCGCTTATCGGCTACAAGTCGGATGTCGTAAAATACGAGCGCTCTGAGCGTCTTGCAGGAGAAAGCAAATATCCGCTCAAGAAAATGCTTGCTCTTGCGTGGGAGGGCATTACCTCGCTGAGCATTCAGCCCATCCGCATGATAACATGGCTCGGTCTTATTATATTCTTAATAAGCCTGATTATGATAATTTACTCTATCATAAGCTTCTGCGTCGGAGCTACGGTAAGCGGCTGGGCAAGCACGCTATGCTCGATTTGGGCGCTTGGCGGATTGCAGCTTCTTGCTATCGGTATAATCGGCGAGTACATCGGAAAAATTTACCTTGAAACAAAACGCCGTCCGCGGTTTATTGTTGAAAGATACCTAAACGACGAGGATGACGATATTTAAAATGTTTTTGTTATATAAGCGGCAGAGAATGTATGTTTTCTGCCGCTTTTTACGCTTTTTACGCTTTAGACAGTTTTTTGAGCCATTATACAGCATATAACAATTGTTTAACAAAATATATCTTTTATTCGTCAAAAATCTTTAAATCCATTGACTTTAACACAGAATTCGATATAATAATATAATGTATAGGAATGTTTAATCCGAATCATAATAATTCGAGAAAAGGAAGTGAAGTATGGAATCATCTATTCTTAACCGACTTAACAAAAATGCCGAACAATACGCCGAGAAAGTGATGTTTAAGGACGAGCGTTCCCAAATAACCTTTGGCGAGTTCAACGCGCTGACAAAAAGCATAGGCACCGCTCTTGCCGAAAAAATCGATTGCGGCTCACCGATAGCCGTTATGTCGGGCAGACACATTCTTACGCCCGCTTGTTTTCTTGGCGCGGTCCGCGCAGGCTGCTTTTACGCCCCAATGGACGGCGATATGCCTAAGGCAAGGCTTAATCAGATCATCGGCGTAATCAAGGCTGATTACATGCTGGTAGACGAGGCTCATCTTGATATAGCCCGCTCGCTTGATTTTAACGGCGAGATACTGGTGATGGAGGAGATCAAAAATACTCAGCCCAACGAAGAACTGCTCGCTCGGCGCGAGGCTTCGCTGCAATGCACCTCTCCCCTTTATGTGATCTTCACCTCGGGATCAACAGGTGTTCCCAAGGGAGTTATCACCTCTCACCTTTCGCTTATGACATATATCGACTCTGTGGCTAAGGTGCTCTCGATCAGCGACACCGATATTTTAGGCAACCAGAGTCCACTGGATTATATAGCGGCAGTAAGAGATATTTATCTGCCGATAAGCTTCGGAGCGTCGACATATATCATCCCCAAAAACGAGTTTGCCGTTCCAACAACTCTTTTTGAAACGCTTAACCGTGAAAAGATAACCGCGCTTTGCTGGAGCGTTGCAGGCGTTGAGATCCCCGCGAAGCTGGGCGCCTTTGACGTAAGCCGCCCCGAATACCTCAAAAAGCTTTGCTTCTCGGGCTCGGTAATGCCCTGCAAATATCTAAAAATTTGGCAGGAAAACTTACCCGACGTCCTCTATATCAACCAGTACGGTCCCACCGAGGCGACCGCCTCATGCACCTACTATGTTGTCGATAAAAAAGTTGACGACGACACTGTTTTGCCGATCGGCAAACCGTATGACAACTATCGCGTATTCCTGCTAAATGAGGATAACACGGCTACTCCCGACGGCGAAAAGGGCGAGATCTGCGTTACAGGCCCTATTCTTGCTCTAGGTTACTACGGAAACCCCGAACAGACCGCAAAAAGCTTTATGCAGAATCCGCTGAATGAAAATTTCCGCGAGCTTATTTACAAGACAGGCGACCTGGGAAGCTTTGACGAAAACGGAGTGCTACACTTCCACGGCAGAAAAGACCGCCAGATAAAGCACCTGGGTCACCGCATTGAGCTTGGTGAAATTGAAGAAACCGCTAAAAAGCTGGACGGCGTGACAGACTGCTGCGCGCTTTACCATAAAGAAAAAGCCACCCTCTACCTTTTCTATACAGGTCAGGCGACCTCAAAGGAAATTGTACTTTATTTCAGACAGAACATGCCTGCGTTCATGGTTCCGCGCAAGCAGGTGCAGCTTGATAAGCTTCCCACTCTGCCAAACGGCAAAACCGATATGCAGACGCTCAAAACTTACTTTAAATAAAAGGAGAATACTATCATGGATGAATTAATGCAGATTTTGGAAGAACTCAGACCGGACGTTGACTTTGAAAACGAAACCGCGCTTATCACAAACGGCGTACTCGATTCTTTTGACATTGTTGCTCTCGTCGGCGAGCTCAACGACGCCTTTGACATCGAAATCAAGCCCAACAACCTCGTACCCGACAACTTCAACTCCGCCAAGGCTATGTGGGCGCTGATTGAAACACTTCAGGACGAATAATTATGAATACCGATACATTAAGAGAATTGTCACAGCAGCTTGCAACTCCCTCGTACATATTTGATTTAGACGAGTTTGAGAAGCGGGCTGAGTTGGTGCGCAAATATTTTGGCGGGAACGTAGGACTTTGCTTTTCGATAAAAGCAAACCCGTTTCTCCTTGGCAGATTGCCCGACACCTTTGATAAGATCGAGGTATGCAGCCCCGGCGAGCTGACTATCTGTGAGAAAACAGGCGTAGATATGAGCAAAATCATCTTTTCGGGCGTTAACAAAACCGAAAAGGACGTTCACCGCGCCGCTGACGATGAGGTCGGAACTTTTACCGCCGAAAGCCTGCTTCATGTTGAGATGATCGACCGCGAGGGCGTAAACCGCAGCAAGGTCTACCCTGTTCTGCTCCGCGTTACCGACGTAAAGGGCGGAAGCCAGTTCGGTATGGAAGAATCTCAGGTGCTTGATATAATCAGGAACCGTTCTGAGTATAAAGGCATTGAAATAGTCGGTATCCACTACTTTACAGGCACTCAAAAGAAAAAAGCCAAGCCTATCATCCGCGAGCTTGACTACATTTCGGAGCTGATCGACCGCGTTAAAGCTGAGCTTGACTTCACCATTGAGCGAATAGAATACGGCACAGGTCTTGCCGTAGACTACTTTGACGATAACGCCGACGACCTGGAGGCGGAACGCCTCGCTTCCATCTCCGAAAGTATTCGCGCGCTGTCCGAAAAAGCGGCGCTCACTGTAGAGATGGGCAGGTTCTTTGCCGCTCCGTGCGGATATTACCTGACAAAAGTTATTGACGTTAAAACAAATTACGATATCAACTACGCTATTGTTGACGGCGGACTTAACCAGCTTAAATACGACGGTCAGCTACAGGGTATGCAGATACCTAAAATCATTCATTTTAAGAATAATAAAGAGAACGGAAACGAAAAGCCGTGGACATTATGCGGAAGCCTGTGCACTACCGCAGATGTGCTCTCGCGCAACGCTGTATTTGACTCGCTTTCGATCGGAGATGTTCTTGTTTTCTGCCGTACGGGAGCTTACTCGGTAACCGAGGGCATGGCTGTGTTCCTCAGCCGCGAAATGCCGGTAGTTTCGATTTATTCCGCAGAAAACGGACTTACGGTCATCCGCGAAATGCTGTATTCAGACGTATTCAACACCCCGAAAATCTAACGCTCAGGAGATGTTACCTTGCTATTCAATATATCCTACACCTCACTGAATTTTATTCTTTTTGTGTTGGTGACAATGCTGCTGTACTTTGCGCTTCCGCTAAAGAAATGCAAGTGGCCTGTTCTGCTTGTTGCCAGCATGTTCTTCTATGCCGTAGCGGGATATAAATTCGCGTTTTTTATTCTGTTTACATCGCTTAACACATATCTTATAGCGCTTTGGATCCAGCATGTTTCCGACAAATCCAAAGCACTTCTAAAGACTAAAAAGAGCGAATGGGACAGGAACCAAAAGAAGGCATACAAAAACAAAATCAAAGTTCAAAAGCGGCTTATTATGACTCTGGCGCTTGTGATCAACTTCGGTATTCTGGCGTTCTTAAAGTATTACAACTTCTTTGCCGGCAGCTTGAACAGTATTCTCGGCAGCTTCGGCGTCGACTTTTCCGCGCCGACACTCAAACTGTTTTTACCGCTCGGTATTTCATTCTACACCTTCCAGTCAATGGGCTACATAGTAGATGTTTACCGCGAAAAGACCGCTCCGCAGAAGAACCCGCTTAAGCTTTTGCTTTTTGTATCATTCTTTCCGCAAATCATACAAGGTCCTATCAGCATTTACGACCAGTTGGCCAATCAGCTCTATGAACCCCACAAATTCGATTTCACCCGCGTTAAGCACGGCATGGAGCTTATTCTTTGGGGCTTCTTCAAAAAGCTGATCATAGCCGACCGAGCTGTAATTGCGATCAACACCGTCACAGCCGGATATGACAAATACAACGGCACTGCACTAACGTTTACGATCCTCCTTTATGCTTCGCAGCTGTACGCCGACTTCTCGGGCGGCATTGACATTTCGCGCGGCGTTTGTCAGATATTCGGCATTGATATGATGGAGAACTTTAAGCGTCCGTATTTCTCAAAGTCAATCAACGAGTACTGGCGCAGATGGCATATTTCGCTCGGCGCATGGATGAAAAACTATGTGTTCTACCCCATCGCTATGTCAAACGTATTTCTTAACGCCAGCAAAAAGATGAAGGGTACACGCTTTGGAAAAACGACTGCCGGAACACACGTTTCAAAGGTGCTTCCTACCAGCGTTGCCTCGCTGATAGTTTTTCTGCTTGTAGGTATATGGCACGGCGCAAACTGGAAATACGTCGCTTTCGGTGTATGGAACGGCGCTATAATCATGCTGAGTATTCTTATTCAGCCTGTATTTGACAGCATTATCAATAAGCTTCACATCCGCCGCGAATGCTGGTGGTACAGCCTGTTTGCAATGTTCCGCACGTTTTTGATCGTGCTGGTCGGATATGTATTCGACGTTGCGCCGTCTTTCCTTCAGGGCGTAAAGACGATCGTCAAATTCTTTACCAACCAGAATCTTGTTACCGGCTTCAATCAAATAAGCAAATTAAAGCTCGATACTGCCGACTATTCGGTTATTATAATCGGTACACTGATTCTTTTGTTTGTAAGCATATTGCAGGAACGCCATCCCGATATAAGCCTTCGCGCTCAGCTTGACAAAAAGCCGTTTGCGTTTCGCTTTCTTCTGCTTTATGCCGGTATTATCGCAGTTGTTGTATTCGGCGTATACGGCTCCGGATATGACGCTTCAAGCTTTGTATATATGCAATTCTAAAAAGGGTTTTTCAGTAAATTATGAATAAGAAAAGAAACAAAACATATATTACACGCACAATTAAGCTGACAAGCTTTTTTCTTGCGCTGCTTATGACGCTTCTTTTGATGAATAACCTGTTTTTGAGAAGGATCGATCAAAACAGCCTGCGCATGGAAGGCTACTACATGGAGGACTATGACTCGCTTGACGTAGTAACCATTGGAGCCAGCGACGTTTATACAAGCTTTGCTTCGGGACGCGCATATAAGGAATTCGGCTTTACAAGCTACCCGTATGCCACCCAGTCAATAACCGCTTCAGGTATGCTTACGGCGCTCAAAGAGGTTGTAAGAACACAAACGCCTCAGCTTATAGTGATCGAAGTAAACGCTTTCCTATATAAAGAAAAGAAAAACGAAAGCATTGAAGGGCATATACGCAAGCTCATTGACAGTGTTCCGTTCAATCAGAATAAAATCGATTTTGTTTGTGAGTATATCGAGCCTGATAAGAGAATTGAATACTATGTTCCGCTGATAAAATACCATGACCTGTGGAAAGAATACCCGGGACAGTTGAATTCCGTATTATCAAAGTTTAATCAAGATAACCGCGGCGGCGCATTTTTAAAAGGCTTTAGGACCACTACAAACATATTCAAGCCTCCGCAGAAAGTTTTAAACGAAAAGATAGTTAACGAGGAGCGCACTCTTGCCCTCAACCCTCTGCTTGAGGCGGAATTAAGAGAGCTTTTGGACTACTGCAAGGAAAAAAAACTCAATGTAGTGTTTACTCGTGTTCCGCATCTTGTTTACAGAGCGACATTCGACAGAGTTAAACGCTCGAACCGCGCAGGTGAAATAATCAACAGCTACGGTTTTGATTATATAAATCTTGAACGTGACTGGAAAAAAATCGGTCTTGATCTTAAAACCGACTTTTACAACTACGACCACATGAATATTTACGGCGCGGTCAAAACGACAAATTATCTTGGAAAACTGATCAAGGAAAAGTACAATATCGTTTCCGAAAAGCTTTCCGACGAGCAAAAGGAAAGATGGGACAAGGCAGCCAATTATTTTGACAAGCTGGAACGTTACTGCGACTACCTGATCAAAAACAAGCAAAAGATCGAAATAAAAGAGGATGTAAATACTCTTAAAGTTCTTGATAGTTACTGATACAATACCGCTTCTTTCGAGAGGCGGTATTATTTATTTGATATAAAAGTGATTGATTTGTTGCGCAGACTGTGGTATATTTATAACTATATTATACAGTAATATCCAAAAGGAGTACAATAATGAACGTTAGAAAGCTCGGGCAGCGCGATTCCGGTCTTGACCTTATCCGCATTACGGCGGTATTTATGGTTTTATCGGTACACTTTCTTCTGCACACGTCAAAAACCGCCGAAAACCATGCAACAAACGGCTTTTATAATCTTACTGTAGAAGGATACGGCCCTGTTGAAGGAATCGTAAAGTTTTTCGAAAGCGGCGATCCTACTTGTCTGCACGGACCGCTGATGTTTTTGATGATCATTATGAAGGTGCTGTTTTCAGCTTGTGTGCCTTTATTCTTGATTTTGACGGGTTACCT
>CAZVSQ010000092.1:0-7394 GCA_964629925.1 uncultured Ruminococcus sp. | reverse complement strand
GAATAGTGATTTTTCCGTCACAATCAACATCACCTGTACTTCCGGTAACAACAGGTTTGGTTGTTGCGGGCACTGTTGTTGAAGGAACCGTTGTAGGAACGGTCGTTTTGGGCACTGTTGTAGGAGCTACCGTAGTAGGAGCCACTGTTGTGGGAGCAACCGTAGTGGAAGCAACCGTAGTAGGAGCCACTGTTGTGGGCACCGCTGTTGTTTCTGCCGGTGCTTGTCCTACATAGCTGCAGTACATAAGAGCAACCCAACCCTTAATATTGTTTACCTGAGTATAACCCCAGTCAAGTCCGTCGGCACGGACTGTTTTTGTAACGGTTATCTTTGTTCCGGGGTTAACTGAACCGGCAATCGAATAACTTGTACCGGCTTTTGATCTGATGTTAAGATAAGGCTGTGCGTCAACCTTATATACGCCTGTTTTATAGCTTGAAGTATCGTCAACAACTACTTCAGGGGAATCTATAAGATAAATATATCCCTGGAACGTCCACCAGCTGTTTCCGCTCGGGTTTGAATCGGTGGTTTTTGCGGTGGTAAGATAGAATGTACGTCCGCCCCACTCTGAATTTGAGAGCGTCATATTGCCGTTGCTGTCGATCTGCTCAACAACCGCGACATGTCCGCCGGTGCCGTATGTCCAGCAGGCGATAGCGCCGACCTTTGGAGTGCTGCCGTACTTATAGTAGTTGTTTTCCTGATTATAACCATACCACCGGCTTGCTCCGTTCCATGAAAGCTTAGGCTCGGTGCCTAAAATTTCATAAGCTCTTCCGTAAGCGTATGCGGTGCAGTTCGGGAGACCGTAGCCGTACTTTTGGAATACGTTGTAATTGCTGTCGTAGTAGTACTTATTGGAACCGTCCGGAGCAGTAAGCCTGGGTGTGAACTTTGTTGATGCCGCGTTTGAGACAATAGCAGCAGAAAAAACTGTTGTAAATAAAACCGCTGTTGTGATAATAACTGCGGAGATTTTTTTGAAAAACTTTCGATTCAAATAATCATCCTTTCCGAAGATTGGCGTTTATGCTTCGATCATATTTCAATCGTCACAATAGTTACGATTATGTAACCAAGGCTATTGTATCACGTTTAACGGAAAATTGCAAATAATATTATGCCGATTATTCATACACTATACAGTTATATTTGCTACAGGTTTCACAACATCTTGTAATAATTTGGATTTTTGCAGGATTATATATCTTTTGCGGAATAATAACTTGCCGCTCTAAATTCGATTATAGCACATTATTTCTGAAAAATAAAGTGTTTTTTTCATTTTTAGAAAATAAATTATATACACGGGTGCTATAATCAAAATACCAAAAATTAACGGAGGATGAATTATATGAAAAAACTTTTCTGCGCGTTTGCCGCGGCCGCAGCCGCCGCTGTTTGTATTTTTTCAATGAGCGCGTGCTCAAGCGAGGAAGGTAACAAAGTTGTAAGCGATGCCAAGGATTATTTACAAAGCGAGATTGGCTTTAACGGAAATGTAAGCGACGCCGCAAGCAGCGCAAAGGATTATCTTAAAGACGAACTTGGTCTCAACAATACCTCTAATACGGTCATTGAGGGAACCTGGACTCAGGAGGACGAAACAAACGGCGACTGGGAATGGACTTTTGACGGTACAAACAAGTGCTCCCTCAAAGGCATTACCACAGGTTTTGAAGGCAGCGGTACTTACTCGGTTGACGAAACCGCAAAAACCGTTACCGTAAACATCAGCGGCTGGGAGAAAGAAAAGATTTATACATACAAGCTAAGCCAGACGCTTTCGGATACCAAGCTCGACTTAACCGAAAAATACTCAAGCTATCACTTAAAGAAAAACAAATAAAATGCGCATAAAAAGCCGCCGACTTAACTGCCGGCGGCTTTTTTGTATATATATAGTACAAACTCGATCTCGGTTGTAAGAGTATCGAGCGCCTCAAGGCGTTTCATTCCCTCGCTTGGGGTGTGATAGTAATAGGGCGTCATGCTGAACAGCGCGTTGATATTCTGTTGACCGTTAAGGGTGACAGTGCTTTTTACCCTTACAGTGTCAATCAAAGTCAATCCGTCGGATTCGGGCGGCTGCTCGTCATTCGTATAAGGTGTATTATATAAAACCCTCTTAAGACCGAAAAGATGATTTTTTCCGGGGACAGCCGAAACTATCACGCCGCCGTTAGCAAGGATCCTTCCGAACTCAACCGCGTGAAACGGTGCGAAAAGATGAAACGCGAGCTTGACCGAACCGCTTTTTACGGGAACGGAAGAAATGTTGGCAACAAAAAACGTTGCGCCGCATTTGCGTTTTGCCGCAAGGCGTACCATGTTCTTTGAAATATCGAAGCCGTAGTAATCGCGGGAATACCGCTTTGAGATATAATCGGTGTAGTAGCCCTCGCCGCAGCAGATATCAAGCACGGCGTCACCGTCGGAAGTGTATTTTTTTACGCATTCCCCTACTGCGTCAGCAAGAACGGAATAATAACCGCAGTTGAGAAAATCACGGCGTGAACGCGCCATCTCTTTATTATCTCCAGTATTGTCACCTGATTTACCCGAAAGCAGAAGATTTGCATAACCCTCCTTTGCAAGATCAAAGCAGTGATTATCCTCACATTTAAGCGTTCTGTTTATCAGCGATACATCAGCTCCGCATACGGGACATCTTAATAACGTCATTGTGCCTCCGATTATTGCATAAAGAATTCATAAAAAGCACGGTACGCCATAAATACATCGGTCTTGCTTACGATTTCAAAAGGAGCATGCATGCTGAGCACAGGAACACCGAGGTCAATTACATCAACGTTCATATTGGCAACATACTTTGCTATTGTTCCGCCGCCGCCGAGGTCGACCCTACCCAGCTCGCCGATTTGCCACTGGATATGGTTCTTTTCAAGCATACTGCGAACGGCGCCCATATACTCTGCAGAAGCGTCTGAGGTATCGTATTTTCCGCCGTGACCTGTGTATTTTGAAATAACAACGCCGCCGTTAATAAAGCAGCTGTTTCTCGCCTCAAAAGCCGAAGCGTAGGTCGGGTCAAAAGCGGCGTTGACGTCAGCAGACAGGCATGTGCTCTTTGACATTGCGCGGTAGCCCTCTACCCCATCCCGCTTTGCCAAGTCGTAAATAAAGTAGCGCAAAAAGTCGCTCTGCATACCGGTATTGCCGTCACTGCCGATTTCCTCTTTGTCTGTAAGGTAGGTAATACAGGTGGAGTCGACATCCTCGGCGTCAAGTGCCGCCATAAGCGCAGGATAGGCACATACTTTATCGTCGTGGCCGTAACCGCCGATCATGCTTCTGTCGAAGCCGATGTCTTTTGCCTTAAATGAAGGTACAAGGCAAAGCTCTGCGGAAAGGAAGTCGCCCTCGGTAATTCCGTATTTTTCATTTAGGATCGCCATTACGTTGAGCTTTACAAGCTCTTTTTCGTCCTCGGCATCGGCATATGGTCTTGAGCCGACCAAAACGTTCAAGTCCTCGCCGGTAAACGCCTTTGCCATAGGCTTTGTCACCTGCTCCTGAGCAAGGTGCGGCAGCAAATCGGTAACACAGAAGCAGCTTTCGTTATCCTCATCGCCCCATTTTACATCAACGCGGGTACCGTCAAGCTTAACTACAACGCCGTGAAGCGTAAGCGGAATTGCAGTCCACTGATATTGTTTAAGGCCGCCGTAATAATGAGTCTTAAACAAAGCTAAATTGTTGGCTTCATAGAGAGGATTGGGCTTTAAGTCGATGCGCGGTGAATCGATATGAGCAATAGCAAGACGCGCGCCGTTTTTTACGCCGTTTTTTCCGATAACGGCAAGCGCTATTGCCTTATCGCGGTTTACAAGATATACTCTGTCCCCTGATTTGTATTCTTTCTCCGGGTCAAAAGGAACAAATCCCGCTTTTTTTGCCGCGTCAACCGTATATTTTACAGCCTCGCGCTCAACGGGAGAAGCGTTTAAAAATGCCTTATAGCCCTCGCAAAATGCGTCAGCCGCTTCAAATTCCTCAGCGGACAGCTCCTTTGCGACTTTTGGTTCATTCAACAGCTTTTCGCGCAGCTCCTGAGTCGCGCTCTTTTCTTCTGACATATAGAATCTTCCTTTCAATTTATATAATACTATTTTTCCCTGTTTTATACTTCAGATTCATTAGTGAGGCGCGATTATTTATCCTCATATAAATCTTTATAAATATCCTCGGCTTCCTCGACCTTTATTATGTAGTTACGGGTTTCCGAAAAAGACTGAGGGATATTATCTACTATAAGCGTTTTTCCGTCGGGACTGATATTGGGATCCTCAAGCCATGCATTGACATTTCCGGGGCCTGCGTTATACGCAGCCAGCGCGCATTCTTCATTGCCGAAGGTGTCAAGATGATCGCGGAGAATATAACAGCCGTAGTCGATATTGATTGCGGGATCAAACAGGTCGTTTGTTGTATATTTTCCGCTTTCGCCGCGGATATTCATGTATGTATCAAAAGTATCGGGAGTTATCTGCATAAGACCGCACGCGCCGACGCCTGATTGAGCGTCGGAATTAAACTTGCTTTCGGTACGGATAACAGCGTAGATAAATGATGTGCTCAGGTTGTATTCATTTGATGCTTTTTCAACATATTCGCCGTATTTCTGCGGGTACTGCTTCGATTTGAACATACCCGAGTTGAAGGCGATAACAACGCCGACAACGGCCACAGTTAAAACAAGCATGATGATTATAAGTACCTTTAACCCTTTTTTGCTCTTCTTTTTGCTGTTTTTATATCTTGTTCCATGCGCAGCACGAGACTGTGCCATCACATCACCTCATTTGTGAGAGAATAATACGCTTTTTCCCCTTGCCGTAGCAGGTTTTGTTCGTCTGAATTGTTTTCTATTATAATATCAGCGTGTTTTTTGAAATAATCTTCGCTGAATTGGGCTTTGATACGCAAAACCGCTTGATCCTCTGTTAAGCCGTCACGCCTCATGATCCGTTCCAGCCGAAGCTTTTGATCGGCAACAACGGCAATAATGCTGTCACAGATAACATCCGCTCCCGATTCAAAAAGCTGGGGCGCGTCAAAAACTACAATACCTTCAGCGTCTTTCAGCAGCTCAAAAAGCCTTGCGGTAACAAACGGATGTACAATAGCGTTCAGCGCGGCAGTATTTTCCTTTGACGAAAAAGCGCGCTCCGCAAGCAGCTTGCGATTCAGGCTTCCGTCACGGTTGATTATGTCCGCGCCGAAGCACGCCGCAACAGCTTTAAGGCAATAAGAGCCGGGAGTGTATAACTCGGAAACTATCTCATCGGCATTGATTATCTTAGCGCCCGGCTTTGAAAAGATCTTGGAAACCGTGCTCTTTCCCGCTCCGCTCTGTCCGGTCAGACCTATTAATTTATATTTTCTCAAGGTCAATCACCTCAAATCCCGCAGCGCGGATAAGACGGTTATATACAGCCAATCCGACGCCCTCAACATCGGGAAGACGCGAGTAAACAGTGCGGATGGTTTTATTCTCATCGATTCTGCGCAGACAGTCGAATAGATGCCGAGCGTGAGTTAGATAATCGTTTCTTCTTCCGAGCGATACCGTTTTGGTTTTGAGAAGCAGCAGATCCTCATCACAGCACAGCGCGCATACATCGTCCGCATAGTGCGTGTTGATATATGAAATATACGCTTCATCGCTGCCCTTGAGAAGTAAAACATTTGCTTTCGGCGCGTAGTGCTTATATTTCATTCCCGGGCTTGCCGCCGTGGCACCTTCTGCTAATTGGTGTATGACCGCGTCATCAACCTCTACCTCGCCAAGAACCTCTCTGAGCTGTTCAACGGTGATCCCACCAGGGCGCAGAACCCTTGGGACGTCTGCTGCCAAAGTAATGACCGTGCTCTCAACACCGACCTCGCAGGCTCCGCCGTCAAGCACCGCGTCGATTTTACCGTCCATGTCGTTGAGAACATGGCGTGCGGTAGTGGGACTTGGCGAGCCTGAAAGATTAGCCGAAGGCGCTGCCAAAGGCGTTTTTGCCGCCCTGATGATCTCCTGCGCCACGGGATGGCTCGGGAAGCGGATAGCTACGGTATCAAGCCCTGCCGAAACCTCGGGCGGTATTACGTCCGTTCGCTTCATAATCATAGTAAGAGGTCCCGGCCAAAAGGCTTTTGCCAAGATTTTTGCGTTTTCGGGGATCTCGCTGACAAGGTTGAAGCTTTCGATATCGGAGAAATCAGCTATATGAACGATAAGCGGATTATCCATCGGTCTTCCCTTTGCCTTAAAAATCTTTTCGACCGCCCTGCCATTAAGGGCGTCCGCGGCAAGACCGTACACGGTTTCGGTCGGAATGCCGACAACTCCGCCGTTTTTCAGTATTTCGGCAGCAACTTCAACCTGGGTTTTGTCCAATACTTTTGTTTTCATCAGCTCTGTTCCATGCTCTCTTTAAGCTTTTCGGCTCTGTCGGCGGTAACAAGCGCGTCAATCACCTCGTCGAGATTGCCGTTTAAAATGTCCTCAAGCTTGTAGAGCGTCAGCCCTATTCTGTGGTCTGTAAGTCTTCCCTGAGGATAATTGTATGTTCGTATTCTTTCGCTGCGGTCGCCTGTGCCTACCTGCGAGTTTCTGTCGGCGGCGATTTCATTAGCCTGCGCGTCCTGTTTTTCTTTCAGCAGACGGCTTTTGAGCACCTTAAGCGCTTTGTCCTTGTTTTTGTACTGGCTGCGCTCGTCCTGACACTCTACAACGGTTCCAGTAGGAATATGTGTAATGCGGATCGCAGATGAAGTTTTGTTTATATGCTGGCCGCCCGCTCCGCTTGAACGGAAGGTGTCGATTTTAAGGTCGGCAGGGTTTATTTCAAGCTCAACATCTTCTGCCTCGGGAAGAACTGCAACCGTGGTCGTTGAAGTGTGGACGCGCCCCTGGCTCTCGGTCTCGGGCACGCGCTGAACGCGGTGAACGCCGCTCTCATATTTAAAGCGGGAATAAGCGCCGTCGCCGTTGATCATAAACGAGATTTCCTTGTAGCCGCCCAGCTCGGTTTCATTGGCGTTGATCACCTCGATTTTATAGCCGCGGCGCTCGGCGTACATTGAGTACATCCTGAACAGAACGGCAGAAAAAAGCGCGCTTTCCTCGCCGCCCGCTCCTCCGCGGATCTCGATAATTACATTGCGCTCGTCGTTTGGATCCTTTGGCAAAAGAAGGATCTTTAGCTGCTCAGAAAGGCTTTCGATCTGCTCCTTTGCCTCGTCAAGCTCCAGTTGAGCAAGCTCTTTTAATTCTGTATCAGAATTATCATTTAATAATTCAAGGCTGTCGCTCTCAGCTTGAAGCGCTTTTTTGTAGTCGCGGTAAGTCAGTACGATTTCCTCGATCGACT
>CAZVSQ010000091.1:0-7472 GCA_964629925.1 uncultured Ruminococcus sp. | reverse complement strand
GGCTTTCATCCCACCATTAAAATAGTGGGTTTTCCCGCCACAGGAGGTTTATAATCAGTATTCAAGATAGCAAAGAGTTTTGGATTGCATATATCAATCCATACACAAATAAAAAAGAGATTTTTACGGTTAATTCAAGAATTGATAAAGAAGCAAATAAAAGCGACGCTATTTTGATGTTTGATTCTGAAGGCAGATTGCGCCAAACTTCTCTAGAAGAATTATGGTATTAGCGCAATCTATATCTCTATTAGTGAAGAAACTGCCCTCTTTTCAGAGGGCAGGGCGTCATTTGTTCAGCAGCCATTCGAGGGCGTTTAGCTGTCGTATTCCGTTGTGCGACACGGGCGGGTCGTCGTCAAGCGTCAGCAGATACTTGGGATTGTGGTCGGAGATGCTGTCAAGCGGCGTCAGTTCACGCTTGAGGGTGTTTTCATCCCTCACGGTCAGCGCGACCTGATAATACTCCGTGCCGTTTTCATCGATGGCGATGAAGTCCACCTCGCCGTTATCCTGTCTGCCGACATAGATCTCATATCCCCTGCGGAGCAGTTCGAGATAGACGATATTCTCTAAGATATGCCCCATATCCGCGGGTTTGGTGCCGAGCAGATAGTACCGCAGTCCGATATCGGCGAGGTAATACTTCTCCTGTGTTTGCAGAAGCTGCTTTCCCTTGATGTCATATCTGCCGACCTTATACAGCACAAAGCTCTCGCACAGCGCGGTCAGATAGTTGTCGACCGTATGCACCGAGGCGCCCTTGCCGCCGCTTTTGAGCGTATTGGCGATCTTGGTAGCGGAGCACAGATTGCCGATGTTGTCAAACATAAAGCGGATCACGCTCTCCAGCACGGCGACGTCCGCGATCTTCTTGCGCTTGACGACGTCCTTGAGCACGATCGAGGTGTAGATGCCGTCGAGATACGCGAGGATATCCTTGCGCTTGTTCAGCTCTAAGGTGTACGGGAAGGAGCTGTTCATCAGATAGTCGCGGTATTTGCGCGACAGGTCGCTCTCGCCGACGGCGCTGATGTATTCCTTGAAGGACAGCGGCAGCATTTTCACCTCGACATAGCGCCCCGACAGCAGAGTTGCCAGCTCGCCGGAAAGCAGACCTGCATTAGAGCCGGTGATATACAGATCAACGTTTTTCAGGATATACAGGCTGTCGCACGCGCGCTGAAAGTCCGGGACAAGCTGTACCTCGTCCAGGAAAACATAGTTCATCTTGTCGGGGTTCAGTCTATCATCCACCACGTGATACAGCGCCTCGTAGTCCTTGATCGAATAGAATTCGGCGGATTCAAAATTGAGCGATATGATCTGATCTTCGCCGACGCCGTTATTCAGCAGGTATTCTCTGTACAGCTCAAATAGGGTGGATTTGCCGCAGCGGCGGATGCCCGTGACGACCTTGATCAACTGCTTATCCTTGAAATCGATCAGTTGATTCAGGTATTCTTCTCTGTTTATCATAATGAGCCTCCTTCGTTTATTTTATGCACTCATTATATTATAATGCCACAAGTTTGTCAAGTTCATGCAGCGTAGTGCTCAAATTTTAAACTTCTCCAATTTAGTAAATCATATATTTCAAGAACTGTATTTTCAGAATGAATTCAGGGTGATCATATGAAGCAAAACAGCAAAACCGAATTTGACAAAATGAAGTCCGGAGAGCTTTTCAATCCGGCTGATAAAAGCTTTCTGTTTCCTCTTGCAAAAGCAGAGTATTATCAAAGACGTTTGAACAAAGCGGCATTGTGGTCACAAAAGCGTAAAGAGAGAATCATCAAAAAGCTCGTAGGTTCTATAGACGGTAATCCCTATAATATTTTTATACCGTTCAGAGTTGTTTTCGGATCAAATATTCATATCGGAAAGAACTTTTATGCCAAGAAAGGAAAAATCAAAGCAGAAGAAAAGATCGGGATAGTACAAGCTTGTGTGGAAGAAAAACTCAGCCAAGCCGAAGCAGCTTCGCGTGCAGGAGTGGATGAGGCAAGCGTACGAGATTGGTTAGTAAGATATCGCTCGGAAGGAAGCTTGGGCTTTGTGGAACAGGATCAGAGAGCATACAGCGCTGAATTGAAACTGCAAGCAGTAACGGATTATCTATCCGGCGGCTTAAGCCAAAGAAAAATTTGCGAAAAATATCACATTCGTTCAAATAGACAGCTCAGGTGCTGCGTTTATTTACGGACGTTTAAAAAATGCAATCAATACCCGTACTCAGACTGAATTATCTCAATGGACTGCAACAGCTGATTATCCTCGTTATATTGAGAATAGTCGGTTCTCTCGGCGATTTTCTTCATCTCTCTGAACAAACGTACTTCTTCCGATCGTCTGCCGTGTTTCTGCTCATACTCCAGCCTTGATAGCAGCAAGCCGAAATAGGCTTCCTGAAATTCTAATTCATCAGGGAATTTTTGCGACCATTTTTTTGCCCTTTGAATGATTTTGTCAGGCACTTTTCTGCTGAAAGACGAATCCATATATTTTATTTGGCACGACGAAAAAAATGCGGAGCATATATATTTTGATTTTGGGTATTCAGATAAATACGCCTTCAGCTTGTTATACTTTTCCGAAGAAAAACCGGTGCGCGACCGATGATTTCTTGAGATGATATTCGCCGTTGTCAGTGCGGCGACCTCCGCGATTTCAACAATATGCCAACGTTCATACAACTCTTCTAAAAATCCCTCCAACTCATTCAGCTCAGCAGTTCTATCCGTTCTTATCAGATAAAGAAGATACTCATGCGCCGCATCTGATGCATTTACGCACATTTTATCAGAACACTCATATTCATTTATTATTTTCTGAATCCTTTTCCAGTCCGGTTCAATATCGGCTTCTTCATTGCGGAAAAGCTTCAAATTGATCAGCATCGCAAAGCTTTCGCATAAAAGCTCTCCAAAGCGCACGGTTTTCGGCAGGATATTTGCAGCATCATCCAGCTTTTGCAAAAAATCTATATTCTTCTCCAATTCTCCCGAATCGTGGAGCCCGACACAGTACCCTCTTACAATATCGGCGACTTCATCTCTGACGGCAACTAACCCGTCACGGCTTTTGAGATATTCGAAGAAATTGCATCCGCTGTCATATATTCTATCAACGTCTCCCCTTTCATTTAATTCATACGATATTCTTCTCCACAGGTCAAGCTCGTATTTCGTAAAGCACGGATCCGTATTGATCAAGGCGCGCTCCGCATCTGAATGATCCGCAACCTCACTGACTCTGATAATCAGGCTGATATAGTACTCAAAATAGTTGAGGACCTCATCGGGCGGCGTAACGATCATCTTCTGGAATTTTATATTCTCAGGTGAATCCTCAAGCGCTAACGAAAGAAAGCTCTCAAATCCGAGGATGGAGTTTGAACGTGCTAATTTGGTAAAACGCACAACATCACGCTCGTTGATCACATAGCTGGCAATGTATTCTTTGATAACAGTCGGCAAAATCGGTTCGATGATCCATGCGTGATCCGGCAGAGATCCTACCCTTTTAATTCTTGCCTCTTTGACTTTCTCTAGCTGCGCGATTTCATCATCGTCTGCCGCGCCCGCATCTGCCAGCATGTTCAGATACACTTCCGTCGGATCAGCATGCAGTTTGATATAAGGTGCAGAGAAAGCAAAACGGTCATCTTCATCCATCTCCGAAAGCAATTCGGCTTTTTTCTTCTTTTCTTCTTCACCTGTCGGTTTCCCGCCAAAAAAGAAATCGTCAATAATATCTTCGGAGTCATCTTCTACGAGTTCATCCATATAAACAAACAGATCATCGAACAGATTATCCGCGCCGGGTTTGCTGCTCTTATCATCAAAAAACTTAACTAATCTGCTGCAATCCTCTGCCAAATAGTTATTTCCGTAGACATCAGTGATGTTAAAGTGCCCTATCGCGCACGCCACCGCCAGCAAACGCATGTATGAATCAACCAAATCCACATCTCCGAGGATGATTCTCCAACGGTTCTTTTCACGATTCAGGTATTCATCCATCAAATCTTTTGCCGATGATACGGATAGCTGTCCCCTTTTCTCTATCCACACTTCCGTGAAAATGCTCAGGTATAACGGCCTTTGACACTCAGCTTCCACAGACTGCTTGAAGCAACCGTCAATCGACAGGCTGACGGCTTTGATATCTTTATTACAGCTGTCAATAAATGCATCCGGTTTCAAAATCGGCAGATATGCCGTAAGATAGTTCTCTATATATTGAATTTCGTCATCCTGTGTCAACGCGGTCACTGTCAGCGGATCGGCATATTCCGACGCTTCAAACTCCAGTCTGTTTTGGGTATCTAATCCCCTTTTTATTTCTTTGAGCCACTCATCGTTCTGCTGTGATCTCTCAATAAATAATATTCTCAATTTATAAGGTGACGAATCAAAAGCATTAAGCAGGGCGTCAACCATTTCAGCGCATTCATGGCTGTCGCCGAGAACATAGTCAAAAACGATTACGGTATCGGTAAACGGAATGAATTTTGCCGCTTCTTCCGGAAGCTTACGGGCGAAAAAGCCAAACCAGTGCGAGTCTGTTTTTTTCAGCCATTCCAAAACAAGCCGGCTTTTTCCGATACCTCCTTCTCCGAAAACCGCACGCCATAAAACACGGTCTTTTGATTCGAGAAACTCATTAAGGCTCTCGATTTCCGATTCCCTTCCTACAAAAGAATTGAATCCGTTGGAAAAATGCATTCTTCCGAATGCTGTTGTTGCGGTTTTTCGGGAAACATACGGGTTTATGTACGCCAGCCTGTCTATCCCGGACCTTTCTCTCAATCTCAGCAAAGACATTTCAGATAGAAATTTCGGCAAATCGGAATAGTCATCTCCGTAATAAACGGGAACGGCGTTATCAGGAAGACCGGGAACGGCGTCGCCCTTTTTCATCAAATAAAAGTAAGGTATATCCGTTACCTTAAGCTTTTCAACCGCAAAGCTCATAAAGCCCGACAGATTCGGATCGTCAACCGTTCCGCCGCACCCTACAATAACGATAGGATAAGTGCCGATCAGATTCTGAATAAATTGAGCGCCCGCGTTTGCAAGAATATCGTCATACTGCGAGGCGTCGGCTATAATGTCATCAATGCCGTTAGCTTTGTCGAATGCTCCGTGTAAATGAATAACACGGTTTTCATCTCCCCGAATAACAGAAAGGATATTTGCCGGAGATGAATATGTTACCGGCTCAGCGCCTGCGGAGCCCTCGATCAGCAGGTCATAATTAGTTGTAGCAATCAAATCTCCCGCTCTGAGAACATTTTGCAGCGCCGTTTCAAAGCATTTATTTGACGGGCGCAAGGAACCGATAGTATTATCCATAAACCGCTCATATAACTTATTGCTTTTGAGCTTTTCAAGCAAAAAAGTTACTGCGCCGATCAATTCTTCCGATGTCCATGAACCGATTCGTTTATCCAACTCAGCGCGATCCGGTACCGTCAAATAATCCTTGCCGGCAAGGATCCAATTCGCCCAGCTTAGTCCGTGATTTCCGAGCGACATAGACGCACCGGCTCCGCAAAGGTAGACGATCTTTTTATTCTTTACCAGAGTTTCCGCTAATTGCGGATAATCAGTCACACTCATTGCCGACATGCTAACACTTCCTTACAATTCTTCAGGGTAAAATTGCTGTTTGATTAATTCAACATTACACCCTTTATGTTATATTGTCAAGGACGTATTATGTCGCGTTATCCTAAGCAACGCTTTTCTTCCGAACTCAAAAATTTGCAATTAGGCTTGAATAATCAATTTTTCACAACTGCGCGTGCCGTGTCGAATGCTTCTATCCGAGCAGTTTTATTATATCGGAATATGTTACGCAAGAAATATTACTCTGTTCTTTAGCTCTTTCCATACAACCTTTTGTAAAGCCGTTTTTCGAGAATAAATAATAGTGTTTTTTATTATAAGAGAACAACTCGCTGCGTTGAATAAGCGTTTCCAATACTCCTGAATCGGTTTTCTCGTTTGTCCACTTACATTCCGCGAACAGAGCTGTATTCTTATCTTCTTCACCCATAATATCGATCTCCGCCTGACATTTTCGTACGGGATCACTGCCCCACCAACGACCGAGCGAAGAGAATAGTATCGGAGATTTATCGGTAAGCAACAGCTTCCACAAATACTGTTTACATATCTGTTCAAATACTTTTCCCATATAAGTTGACAAGTGCGGTTCAATACGCTTGTATACCAGATCGGCAGCGCCTCTGGCTATCAATGAGGTGTTTTCCGGTACAAATCTGTACCAAAAACGGAACATATTATCCTCAATAGAATAGATTGACTTCTTTGAAGCTTTCTCGCCATAAGGTGTTTCTTTTTGTATAATGCCTAATGAAAGTAGATTTTTTAGATAGGTAGAACACACATTTGTATCCTCACCAACTTTGTTTGAAATCTCTGACATCCGAGAGGCGCCGGCAGCTATTGCCGTAATAATAGCGGTATAGATTGCAGGCTCACGAACTTCTTGCTTCAATAGATTTGTGGGTTCCTCATATAATGATGAACTAGGATTTAAATAGGTGTTTTTTATATTATCCTCTACGCTCAGTTTGTCGTCCATTTGTAAAATGTATTGTGGTGTTCCACCGATTATCCCATAAGCAAGAGCCTTGTCTTCTGCTGAATATTTTTTGAAATAACAACAAGTTTCCTCAAAATCGAACGGAAGAAGCTTAATCTGAGCGGTTCTCCTACCGTACAGAGGTGCTTTGTAGGAAAGTACATGATCTTCCATATAAGACATAGAAGATCCGCAAAGGATCAGCATCATTTTAGAACTCTTTTTGTACTTATCAATGAGTAATTGGAGTGTTGAGGCAAGGCTTTTTGAGGCTCTTGCGATATATGGATACTCATCAATAGCCAGAATGATACGTTCTTTTTCCGAAAGCTTAAATACTGTTTCTATAGCGGCTTGGAAGGATGCAAATGTCGTTTCAGCAGCTATACCGCTTGCGTACTCGATGATACTCTTACTAAAGTTCTCTAAATTCTGTTTTGCGTTGCTTTCCACCCCCATGAAATAAATCGCAGGCCTTTGAGCAATAAAATGGTTAATTAACTCTGTTTTTCCGACACGACGACGACCGTAGAGAACAACAAACTCAAATTTTCCGGAATCATATAGACTGTTTAGGGATTTTAACTCCCTCGCTCTGCCAATAAACATATAGAATCCTCCAAACTTAGACTAGATGTATTTTATCACACATAGCCAGTTTAGTCAAGTATGATTTGGCAATTCTTATTTGACTATTTTACGATTTGGATTTTGGCTTATATATATTTCTTGACCGGTACAACTTTTATCCAAGGCAGCTTATTTCTTCCAAAAATCAATGTGTAAAATTACGCTTTTACTTGTGGATTTCGCTTGCGCGAAAACGTTTTACCCGCTCCTTGCGGAGCGGATAA
>CAZVSQ010000090.1:0-7478 GCA_964629925.1 uncultured Ruminococcus sp. | reverse complement strand
AGAAAACATAACCCGAATATCCCCGGGCGTGCAGTGCACGCCCATATATTTAGAACTTAACTATGATTAAAGACAGACTCAATGATTTTGAAACCGACTGGGCGGCTATGCCTCAGGTCGAAAAGGAAAAACTTGAAAAGCTCAAAGGCAAAACGGTTCTCGTTTGCGGACATACAATTGCACGCTGCCTTTGCTATGCGCTTGTATATCAGAGCGAGCGCAAGAACCGCGATATTAAAGTCATTTACGCGGGCGACTGCAAAGACTTTTACCCCGAATGTGCCGAAAGCGAGTATTTTACCGCTGTCAGGCTTGATTCTGTAAACGAATTAAAAGCTGTTGACTATATCGTTCATACGGGATTCTGCGGCGAATACAGCAAAAGCTTTTCGGCTGATTTTGCTGAGGAAATAAAGAGCGTCAACGCGCTTGCTTCACTTGCTAAAAACACAAAGGCAAAGGTTGTGCTTCTCAGCGACAGCAGGGTTTACGGCAACAGCAAGCCGATGCGCGTTTACTCCGAAAATGAGAACGCGCCTATTTGCAATACCGACCTTAAAACCCGCGACAACCAGCTTTTGAGGGCAATTGAAAACCTCTGGAACTGCCGCGCTTCCGACGACGGATTTTCGCTCACCGTGTTCCGTACGGGAATCGTGCTGGGTGCGCGCAGCGGGCTAAAAACCTTCCTTGACGATGTGTTCAAGTCTGTTGCCGAGGGCAAGCCCTGCACGCTTGTTAACGGTAAGAAGCTCTCGTTTGTATATCTGACCGACGTTTTCCGCGCTGTTGTTTACGCTCTCGGCGGAAGCGTCCGCAAGGACGGAACATACAACCTTACAGGCGTTAACGGCACGGCGTCCGGCGGTATGATAGCGGCGCTGCTCCACGACACTTACCCCGACAAGGCAAAAATCACCCTTGTTGACGGCGGGGACGAAAACGCCTGTGCAATTACAAACAGCAAGCTTGTAAACAGCGGCTGCGCTCCCGAGCTTGACCTTTCAACATCCCTTGAGCTCTGCGTTATGTCATATCTGCCGGAAACGGGCGAGGTGCTTCAGCTCTCAAATACCCACGACGGCAGACTGAAAGCTCTGCAAAAAATGCAGATAGCCTATCTGCTTGAGGTCGACAGGATCTGCAAAAAGCACAACATCAAATACTTCCTCGGCGGCGGCACTTTGCTGGGAGCTATCCGTCACAAAGGCTTTATTCCGTGGGACGACGACTCCGATATCATTATGCTGCGCCCCGATTACGACAGATTTGCCGAGATCGCTCAAAAGGAGCTGCCGGAGGGCATGACCTTTGAGTCGCACAAGACCGACAAAAACTGCTTCTACGAGTTCAATAAGCTTCGCGTTGAGAATACCATGTTCGCTACCGAGCTTGCAAAGAACCACACCGACATAAATGTAGGAATCCCGTTTGATATTTTCTGTCACGATAAAAGCGCAAACTCCGCTTTGGGCAGGAAGATCCACTTTGCAATGACTATCTTCACGCGCGCTCTGGTGCTCAATAAATGGAACCATCGCAAGGTAGATAACGGCAGCCGCGTTCAGTCGGCGGTTACCAACTTTTTTGTGAAGATATTTCCGCTCAGGTTCAGCTTTTTCCTGATGAGCCACACGCTAACTTTCTTTAAAAGAAAAAAGAATGCCAAATATCTCTACGACGGCACAGGCAAAAATGTTTACCGCGGCTTTTTTGACGCGACTATTCTTGACGAGGAAACGACCCATGAGTTTGAGGGCTATCAGTTTCCCGTACCGAAGCGCTATGACGAGTACCTAAAGTTCATTTACGGCGACTACATGGAGCTGCCGCCGCTCAGCACAAGGCACGGCTGCCACGAAATAGTGCTCTGCGACTTGGGCAGGTTCGACGCCGACAACGAATAATTTATTATAACAGTACACGCGTCCGAAGATGATATCGGGCGCGTAAATTTATGCATTGACAAATACCCCTATGGGGTATATAATGAAAATAGATTTAAAAATGAGGTGAGCGATATGCCGTGTGAACACTGCACTCAAAAGAAAAAGCACCGCGATGACGACGAGTATAAAAAGCTTTTAAACAGGCTCAGCCGGATTGAGGGGCAGATTCGCGGTATCCGCAAAATGGTGGAAAGCGACGCTTACTGCACCGATATTCTTGTTCAGGTGTCGGCCGTATCCGCCGCGCTCAACGCTTTTAACAAAGAGCTTCTTTCCAATCATATTCACACCTGCGTTGCGAATGATATTAGAGAGGGAAATGACGAAACAATCGACGAGCTATGCGAAACGCTCAAAAAACTGATGAAATAAAACTCTAAAAGAGGTGAAGAATGAGGCAATATAATGTAAACGGAATGTCCTGCGCCGCTTGCAGCGCCAGAGTCGAAAAGGCGGTGTCAAAGGTTGACGGCGTCACCTCATGCTCTGTCAGCCTGCTTACAAATTCAATGGGAGTTGAGGGCAGCGCCGAACCCGAGCTGATTATAAAGGCTGTTGAGGACGCGGGCTATTCGGCGACGGTCAAGGGTGAAAAAGTGCCTGAGCAAGCCGATCCCGACGCACTTAAGGATACCGAATCCCCGAAAATATTAAAAAGACTTATACCCTCGCTTGTTTTTCTTGCAGCACTTATGTACTTTTCAATGGGGCATATGGTCGGGCTGCCGCTGCCGCCGTTTTTTGAGGAAAACCATGTCGCAATGGGGCTTGTACAGCTTTTGCTTGCGGCAATCGTAATGGTGATAAATCAAAGGTTCTTTATCAGCGGCTTTAAGGGACTGATCCACCGCGCACCCAATATGGACACGCTTGTGGCTCTCGGTTCGGGAACCGCGTTCTGTTACAGCACATTTTCACTGTTTATGATGACAGCCGATAAGGCGTCTGCGGCGGAGTATATGCACGAGCTGTATTTTGAATCCTCCGCAATGATCCTTACGCTTATAACCGTGGGAAAGCTGCTTGAAGCCAAGTCGAAGGGGCGCACGGCGAACGCGCTGAAAAGCCTTATGAACCTCGCGCCGAAAACCGCAGTTGTTGAGCGCAATGGCGTTCAGACTGAGGTGGCGGTCGAAGAAGTAAGCGTCGGCGATGTTTTTATCGTCAGAGCAGGCGGCAGCGTGCCTGTTGACGGCGTAATCATCGACGGCAGCGGCGCGGTCGATGAATCCGCGCTTACGGGTGAGAGCATTCCCGCCGATAAAACAGTGGGCGACAGGGTTTCGGCGGCAACGATAAACCGCTCGGGCTATCTGCGCTGCCGAGCCACGGCGGTAGGAGAGGACACAACGCTTTCTCAGATAATTAAGATCGTAAGCGACGCGTCGGCAACAAAAGCCCCGATAGCAAAAATGGCGGACAAGGTTTCGGGAATTTTTGTCCCTGCCGTTATCACAATAGCGGTAATAACGGCTGCGGTGTGGCTTTTGCTCGGTCAGCCGGCAGGCTTTGCGCTGACAAGGGCTGTTTCGGTGCTCGTAATAAGCTGTCCGTGCGCTCTGGGGCTTGCCACTCCGGTGGCGATTATGGTTGGCGGCGGTGTAGGCGCGCGAAACGGGATACTCTATAAAAACGCCGTCGCGCTTGAATCCGCCGGCAGGATCAAGACGGTGGTTCTCGACAAAACGGGCACAATAACAAGCGGCGAGCCCGCGGTAACCGACGTTATCGCGTGTGGGAGCAGATCCGAGCTGTTGCAGGCGGCTTATTCGCTTGAAGCCTTTAGCGAGCACCCGTTGGCAAAGGCTGTTGTGAGCTATGCCGAGAACAATAATATTTCTAAAATAGAATTAAGCGATTATAAAACAGCGGCAGGCAACGGCATTTCGGGAACAGCCGACGGAAAAAAGCTATTCGGCGGAAACGCTGCTTTTCTGGAAAAGCAGTGCGAAATCTCAAACTCTTTAAAACAGCAGGCGGATAAGCTTGCCGAAGAGGGAAAAACTCCGTTATATTTCTGCAAAAGAAATAAATTGCTGGGCGTTATAGCCGTTGCCGACACTATAAAGCCCGACAGCGCCCCGGCGATCGCCGAGCTGAAATCAATGGGGCTGTGTGTTGTAATGCTCACGGGCGACAACAAAAAGACCGCCGAAGCTATTGGGGCTCAGGCGGGCGTTGATGAGGTTATCGCGGGCGTGCTTCCCGACGGAAAGGCGGCAACGATCGAACAGCTAAAGCGCGAGGGCAAAACCGCGATGGTGGGCGACGGAATCAACGACGCTCCCGCATTAACTTCCGCCGATCTGGGAATAGCTATAGGCGCGGGCACCGACGTGGCGATCGACGCCGCCGATGTGGTGCTTATGAACAGCCGCCTCAGCGACGTTCCGGCGGCAATAAAGCTTGGCAGGGCGACTTTGCGCAATATCCGCGAAAACCTGTTTTGGGCTTTCATTTACAATGTTATCGGGATCCCGCTTGCGGCGGGCGCGTTCATTTTCGCTCTCGGCTGGAATCTGAATCCGATGTTCGGCGCGGCGGCTATGTCGCTTTCGAGCTTCTGCGTTGTAACAAACGCTCTGCGGCTCAATTTTGTAAAGCTCCGCTCTAAAACGGAAGATAATAAACAGATACATGTTGAAAAGGAGAAAACCGAAATGACAGTAACAATGAATATCAAAGGCATGATGTGCGAGCACTGCGAGGCGCGCGTAAAGAAAACACGGGAGGCTATTCCGCAGGTGGCAAGGGCAGAGGTGAGCCACACCGAGAACCGAGCGGTTGTAACGCTCAAAGAGGAAGTGCCGTTCAGCGTGCTGAAATCCGCGGTCGAGGCTCAGGACTACACCGTAGAAGAATGACGGCAAATCATGTATATTTTTTGCGCCTTCGGTTCATAATAGGATCGGAGGTGCTTTTTTATGAGCAGATATTATAATAAAAACGCCAAAAGCCGCCGAGAGAGAATAGGCTTTTATACGGCATTCGCAATTTGCCTTATCGCGGTTTTCATGGCGGTGTATTCCACATACAACACAGTGTCCGACAACAAAGCCAAAACGGTTTCAACCGCCGAAACGGGAGTGGTAGTCGTAAATGAGCCGGTAAGTCATGTAACGGTTCCGGTGCCTACTATCGGCATGAACTCTGTAAGCGATTTTACTATCCCCACCGAAACAGCCGAGTCTGTGACTCAGCCTACAGAAACCGTGCAGGACGGAACGAGCGGCAGGGGCGATGCGCTTGAAACAATGCTAGCCGCCGACGTAAGCCTTTCAATGCCTACAAAGTCCGGCCATGTTCTGCGCCCGTTCAGCCGCGACAGTGTATATTATAAGACCTTAAACACATGGAAGCCTCACACAGGCGCGGATTTTGACGGCGAGCTGGGCGAGGATGTTATGGCTATGCTCGGCGGCGAGGTCACAAAGGTTTATAATGACAAAATGTACGGCAAAACCGTTGAAATCACGGTCAACAACGTTACGGTCGGCTACAGCGGCCTTAGCGCGGTGAAGGCAGAGCAGGGCGATAAGGTCGAAAGAGGAGACCAAATCGGTTCTATCGGCGCTGTGCCGTCCGAGGCGTCCGATAAAAGCCATATTCACGTTTATGTCCGCGTAAACAACGAATATGCCGATCCGCTCAGTTTTATAGGTAATGATAATTAAAAATGGGACGTGCCTGTGCACGTCCCATTTTTTATTAAAAAGCTAAATATTTACTATTTAACTCTGTTCAGCGAAATTAAGTGGCGCCGTACTTTTGGCGCGTTTTATTGTTGCAAAATAATTGCCGCTTACCTTTCGCTGGGATGCCATTCTTCGTTTCCGAAAATGAAGTCATCAAGATCCATAACTACGAATTTCATACTTAACACCTCCTGAATCCATAATAACAGTATATTCAGGAGCCGATCCAATTATGACTTGATATCGATGATTTTTAAGTAATCGGCTATCAGCTCGGCAGCCTGCTCGGTGGTGAGATTGGTGCTGTTTATGCACAAATCGTAATTACCGGGGGCTCCCCATTTTTGTCCTGAATAAAAACTGTAGTAGTTGGCTCTGTTTTTGTCAGCCTTTGATACCGCCTGACGGGCTCTTGACGGTTCGATCTCATGTCGTCTTACGGCGCGTTTTGCTCTGACTTCTAAATCTGCGTAAATAAACACCTTTACAACGTTGTCGTATTCTCTGAGAATATAGTCCGCGCATCTTCCAACAACAACAAACGCTTCTTTTTCCGCTTTCTCCTTAATTATCCTGTGCTGCAAAATATAAAGCTGGTCGTTCATAGGCAGGTCGCCCATAGCGGAAAATCCGTTGCCGTAATTATAAAGTCCTGTCGACAGCGCGTAAAGCAGACTGTTCGACATCTTCTCATCAGCCTGCGCGAATACCTCGGGGCTGACGCCGCTATCCTTAGCCGCAAGCGTGATCAGTTCTTTATCATAAAACTTTATACCGAGCTTATCGGCGAGTAACTTACCGATGTCGTGTCCGCCCGATCCGTATTGTCTTGTAATTGTAATGATTTTGCCGCGACTCATAATAGCACCTCAGTATTCTCACACGATATTATTCCTCAGAATAATTCTCTTGTGTAAATATATAATAACACAAAATTTGAAAAAATCTACATTTTTTTATTGTATTTTAAAACTTTGTCAAAACTGCACAATCACGGTTATTTCTTTTTGTGAAAAATAACACGGTTTATGGCGGTTTTTGAAAACTATATGAAAACATCGGGCAAAAAGGATGTTGCTCCTTTTTGCCCGATAAGCTGAAAACTTTTATGAAATTCGGTGAGCAACGGCTACCAAAACCGTTCTGCCCTTAAGCTTGATATGGCGGTCGTAAAGCAGGACGTCATCGTTCTCACAGATAACGCGGTCTGCTTCTCTGCCGGTATCGACATATACTTTCCATATATAGCCTGCCGGAAGTCCCGGAAGCTCAACGTCGGCTTCTTCCCAGTGAGCGTTGATGCCGCAGTAGACTATCTCGTCAAGAAGCGGAAGGTTTGAGGCTCCCGCGTACATTACGGCGCCATAGCGCGATTCCCGGTGGAAGTCGGTCTGCCACGGCTTCTGTGAGTGCAGGCTCTCGGGCGGCAGGGTGCAGTCGCTGTCGCGTCTGTTTTTGGTAATTACCTTAAAGCGCTTGCGGAAGGCTATCATGTACTTGAAAAACTCAAATACATCGCTGTACTGCTCTTTTCTTGACCAGTCAAGCCATGACGTGATGTTGTCCTGACAATAGGCGTTGTTGTTGCCGAACTGGGTGTTGCAGAACTCGTCGCCCGCAAGGAACAGGGCAGCGCCCCGGCTGCACATAAGTGACGCGAAGGCGTTTTTGACAAGCTTTCTTCTCAGCGCGTTTATCTGAGGATCGTCGGTATCGCCCTCAGCGCCGCAGTTCCAGCTGTTGTTGTCGTCGGAGCCGTCGGTATTGTACCAGCCGTTTTTATTGTTGTGCTTTTCATTGTAGGAGTACATATCCCACATTGTAAAGCCGTCGT
>CAZVSQ010000089.1:6516-7479 GCA_964629925.1 uncultured Ruminococcus sp. | reverse complement strand
CTGCTGCTGAAGAAGCAGCTGTTGAAGAAGCTGCTGTTGAAGAAGCAGCTGCTGACGCAGAATAATTTATACATAAGGGGCACTCGTTGAGTGCCCTTTGTTTTTTAGGAACGGTGATTTATTATGACAGCCAAAGATGAATTTCTTGAAATATATAAAACCCACATTACGCGCAAGGGCGCCGACGAGCTGCTTGACTGGATTCTGCGCACCGACTTTTTTGAGGCTCCTGCCAGCACGCGCTATCACTGCGCCTGCGAAAACGGGCTTGTAATGCACTCTGTAAGCGTGTTCAACACCATGATGGAAAAGCATTTTGACGAGGAGACCGACAGCATCGAGAGCTTTGCCATCTGCGGACTTCTGCATGATTTATGCAAGGCTCAGTTCTATAAGGTCAGCAGCCGCAACGTCAAAAACGATGCAACGGGTCAGTGGGAAAAGGTGCCGTATTACTCAATCGAGGATAAATTTCCTTACGGTCACGGCGAAAAGTCCGTTTTCCTTATCGAGCGCAAAATGCGCCTTAAGCTTGACGAGGCTATGGCGATCCGCTGGCATATGGGCGAATTCGGCGACAAAAACAGCAATCAGATAAGCCAGGCGTACGATATGTATCCTCTCGCCGTTAAGCTTCATCTCGCTGATTTGGAATCCACCTTCCTCAGAGAAAAGGGCACGTCGGCGGTAAATAAGTAAGAAAGTCAGGAGAATTGAATGGACAAAACGGAAGCTCAAAAGCGGATTGCCGAACTGAGCGGAATAATCGAGTACCACAACAATTTGTATTATAATCAGGATGAGCCTGAAATCTCGGACTTTGAGTACGATATGCTCTTAAGGGAGCTTGAAAATCTTGAAGATGAATTTCCCGAGTTAAAGCTTGCCGATTCCCCGACAAACAAGGTTGGAGGCAGCGCGGGCGAGAAGTTCTCTCCCGTAACTCACGCTGTTGTTATGGAG
>CAZVSQ010000089.1:0-6476 GCA_964629925.1 uncultured Ruminococcus sp. | reverse complement strand
TGACCGAAGGGTCAGGGAGGTCGCTCCTGACGTTAAGTATGGTGTAGAGCCTAAATTTGACGGCTTATCGGTCTCTTGCGAATACAAGGGCGGTGTTTTTGTGCGCGGCTCGACCCGCGGCGACGGAACAACGGGCGAGGATGTGACCGACAACCTGATGACAATAAAGTCGCTGCCTAAGCGCCTTAAGAACGCGCCTCCTTACCTTGAAGTCAGAGGCGAGGTTTATATGTCGTTCAAAAGCTTTGATGAGCTTGTGCGCCGCCAGGAGGAAAACGAGGAGAAGCCCGCTAAGAATCCGCGAAACGCCGCAGCAGGCTCCCTGCGCCAGAAAAACTCCAAAATCACGGCGCAGCGAGGACTTGATATTTTTGTTTTCAATATCCAGCAGGTTGAGGGCGTTACTCTGAACTCCCACCGCGAAAGCCTTGATTATTTAAAAAAGCTCGGTTTCCCTACGTCATTTTACAGCGTGTGCGATACAATTGAGGATGTAATTAATAAGACCGAGGAAATCGGCGACCGCCGCGGTGAATACGACTACGCTATTGACGGCGCGGTCGTAAAGGTCGACAGCTTTTCCTCTCGCGAGCTGCTCGGCAGCACGGCAAAATATCCCAAGTGGGCAGAAGCGTATAAGTATCCGCCCGAGGAAAAGACCACAAAGCTGCTTGACATAGAAATCAACGTCGGCAGAACGGGCGTACTCACGCCTGTGGGCATTTTTGAGCCTGTTCTGCTCGCCGGAACTACCGTCAGCAGAGCCACTCTGCATAACCGCGACTTTATCGAGGAGCGCGGAATAAATATCGGCGATACCGTGCTTATCCGCAAAGCAGGCGAGATCATTCCCGAGGTGCTCTCGGTCGTTGAACACGGAGATTCTTGGAAGGAATGCTATAAATTTCCGACTGTTTGCCCGTCCTGCGGAAGCCCGGTCTCTCAGGACGATGAGGCGGCTATCCGTTGTACTAACACCGATTGCCCCGCTCAGCTTCTGCGACACCTTATCCACTTTGTCAGCCGTGACGCTATGGATATCGACGGTCTCGGTCCCGCTGTTCTGGAGCAGTTATCCGACGAGGGACTGGTAAAATCGCCTGCCGATCTGTACAGGCTGAAGGCTGAGGATATTACCGCGCTTGACAGAAAAGCGGAAAAATCGGCAAACAACCTTATCGCCGCTGTTGAAAAGTCAAAGCATAACGAGCTTTACCGTCTTGTTTTCGCTCTCGGAATCCGCAATATCGGGTTAAAGGCGGCTAAGCTTTTGTGCGAAAACTTCGTTACAATCGACGATATAATGAGCGCCAAGGCTGAGGACTTCGCGGCAATAGAGGGCTTTGGCAGCGTAATGGCTGAAAGCCTTGAAAACTACTTTGCGCTTGAAAGTACGCGAGAGCTTATCGAACAGCTTAAAACGCTGGGGCTTGAAATGAAGCCCTCGGCAATAAAGCAAGGCGGCGGAGTGTTTGAGGGTAAAACCTTTGTCCTCACGGGAACCCTTCCTGACATGAAGCGCAGTGAGGCAGCAAAGCTTATTGAAGCTAACGGCGGAAAGACCTCGTCATCGGTAAGCAAAAAGACCTCTTATGTGGTAGCGGGAGAGGAAGCCGGCAGCAAGCTTACAAAAGCGCAGTCGCTCGGAATTCCGATAATAAGCGAAGAAGAGCTGCTAAACATGATAAATCAATAGTATTATAAGAGCTTGGCTTTAGCCGGGCTCTTTTTTATTGCCTGCTGATAATGTGCTGTTCTATTTTACAGCCCGTCCGCATACAATGCATTGTAGCAACTGAGGAGGTAATAAAATGACAGAATATAGTGGCAACCGCTTTGCACAGGCTGCCGGATGTTTAAGTCCGCCGATGTTCAGCGCTTTGTCAAGGCATTTCAGCCGTTTTGAACATGATGCTCAGGAGATCCGTCTGCGCTCAGGCAGACCGGTGGCTGTGGTGTGCCCCGGTAAAACCGTTTACTTTACTCAAAGCGGAGGATTGACCGATTTACCGAACGGCGATTTGTTGATCGCGCGGCGTGAGGATATTGAGGCGACTTTTCAGCGTATCTGCGATTATTCCGTATATGCGCGAAAACATGAGATCATTAACGGATTTGTAACGCTGCGGGGCGGTCACCGCGCCGGAATATGCGGAACGGCTGTTGCGGACAATTTGGATATCATAAACGTTCGTGATATCACCTCCATAAATCTCAGAATAGCGCGCGAACACATAGGCTGCGCAAACGGGATTTTTCAAAAGATAAAATACGACAGCGGCGGCGTGCTGCTTTGCGGAGCGCCGTGTACGGGCAAAACCACACTGCTTAGGGATTTGGCAAGACTTTTATCAACAGCCGACGGAGCGTGCGTGTCTTTGATTGATGAAAGAGGTGAGCTTGCCGCTGTTACGTCAGGCATTCCGCAAAACGACGTCGGTATGTGCGATGTCTTTGACGGTTATCCAAAGGCTCAGGCGTTGGAGCAGGCGCTCAGAAGCATGTCGCCTGATGTTATCATCTGCGATGAAATCGGCTCGGAGCAGGATGTTCATGCTGTTCATCAATGCGTAAACAGCGGCGTACGGCTTATAGCTACGGCTCACGCGCGGAGCAAAGCCGAGCTTTATTCAAGACCGAAGCTTAAAAGGATTCTATCAACGGGAGCTTTTTCAACATTTATTTTTCTCCGCGACAGAGAGCACGCCGGCGAAGTACTTGAAGTGCTGAGAGAGGGCGTAAAAATTGCCGCTTAAAATTCTCGGCGCCGCGCTTATCTCATGTTCGGGGTTCTCGATCGGATGCATGTATGTTCAAAGGCTAAAGCTCAGGCTCGATTTTCTCAGGGAGTTTTCGGTGTTTTTAAGTTCTCTGTCAACAGCGGTGCGCTACAGGAGCGCAGATATAGCGGTGCTTGTTAATTCTTGCGGAGAATTATTCTCGCTTCCCGAAAACGACTACAGCCGGCCTTTTTCACAGATGTGGCAAAGCTCCATTGCGGATTTCAAAAAGCGGCGGTGCCTTAGTAATGCCGATATGGCGCTGCTCAAAGAATTCGGCGAAGGGCTTGGCACAACCGATGTTGAAGGTCAGCTCAGCCATATTGCGCTGTATCAAGGTTTGTTTTCAAAGCAGCAAAGCGACGCTGAGGACGACATAATACAAAAATCAAAGTTATACAAATCACTGGGGCTGTTCGGCGGCGTATCGGCGGCGCTAATGTTCCTGTAGAAGGGTTTGACAATGGACGTAGAGCTTATTTTTAAAATCGCGGCAATCGGAATAATCGTTGCTGTGCTGTGCCAGCTGCTATCACGGAGCGGACGCGAGGATCAGGCAATGCTCACATCTCTTGCCGGGCTTATCGTGGTGCTGACGCTGATCGTTTCTCAAATCAGCAGCCTTTTCGGCACCATTAAGCGGCTTTTCGGCTTTTTATGAGCATTGTCGTTATATCGGCGACCGCGATTACCGCGGCTGTTTTAGCGCTTACGCTGCGCCCAAAAAACGGAGAAGTCGCGCTTTTGCTCACGGCTGCGGCGTCGGCAATAGTGCTGACGTCAATGCTCGGACAGGCGGCTTCGGTGATCAATACCGTAAACAGCATCGTTTCGGCGTCGGGAATAAGCACGGGGTACGTCGCTATTCTGCTTAAGGTTATAGGTATCTGTCTGATCACCGAGTTTACGGCGGGAACCTGCCGCGACGCGGGCAGCAGCGCATTGGCGGCGAATGTTACGCTCGCCGGGAAAATCCTTGTGACCGTTACAGCCCTGCCTCTTTACGCCGATATTCTTAACACGGTACTGTCGATTTTACAAAGGTAGGAAGTGAAAATGGACATAGCATATGACTATTCGGGCGTTTATAACAGCCTTTCCGAAGAAGCCGCAAGCCGAATGAAAGGGCTCGGCGTGAGCTCAGCCGACGCAAACGCGCTTACAAAGCTCAGCTTTGAGGGAATAATGGGGCAGCTCGCCTCAATGGCGCGCGACAGCCTGAGCTCTCCTTTAAAAGGGCTTGTTACCATTATTGCCGTACTTATTCTTTGCTCAATGCTTTCGGCGTATAAAAGCAGTCTTTCCGATGATATAAGCTCAACGCTCCACACGGTCGCCGCGCTGTGTATAAGCTGTGCCGTGGCGGTTCCGGCAATCGGTTTTATCAGCGGAACAGGCGGCGTTATATCCTGCAGCGCTAATCTTTTTTTGGCGTACATTCCCGTTGTGTCCGTTATGCTGGCAACATCCGGCAAGGGCGTCAGCGCCGTTTCTTATCAGGCGTCAATGGTAGCGGCGGGGCAGGGCGTTGCAAGGGTATGCTCGGATATAATTCTGCCGTTTATGAATGTTTTCCTCGGAGTCAGCATAACATCGGGCATATCAAGCGAAACGCGGCTCAACGGCTTTTTAGCTTTGATTTCCAAGGTTACAAAATGGCTGCTCACGTTTGTAATGACGGTGTTTACCGCAGTGCTTGCCATGAGGCAGACAGCCGCGGGCGCGGTCGATTCCGTCGCCTCGCGCACGGCAAGGTTCGCTCTCAGCTCATTCATTCCCGTTGTAGGCAACGCGCTGAGTGAGGCGTTCAAAAGCGTTCAGGGCAGCATTACGCTGCTTAAATCAGGGCTTGGAATATTTGTTATCATCGCGATCGCGGTCACGTTTCTTCCTTCTGTTATGCAGGGGCTCGGCTGGTCGCTGTGCATTTTTATCGGCAAGGCGGTTGCCGAGGCTCTTGGAGTTAACGGCTGCGCAAAGCTGCTCGAGGCTATCGGAACGGTGTTCTCAACACTCATTGCGATTTTGCTCTGCGTTATGTCGGTGTTCATTATCTCTACAGCAGCGGCGTTCACAATAGGCGGAGGCGGCTCATGAGCGGACTTTACTCTGTCGCGGCGGTTATTTGCGGTTCCGCGGTATTGATAGCGCTGCTCTCGCATTTTGTGACGGACGGCGGCACTAAAAAGCTTTTGCGGCTTGTAATGGGCGCGTTTATGGTCTGCTGTATGGTTGTGCCGACAGCGCGCGCGATAAGCGGCATCTCGGCGGATTGGGAGAGCAGCTCGGCAATTTCTTCGGACAGCGCTACGGCAGATGAGGCTTTTAACCGTCAGGTAACGGCGCAGACAAAGCTCAACCTTGAATCGGCGCTAAAGGATATACTCATGCAGAACGGAATAGCTGTCCGCCGCGCCGAAATAAATCTTGCTCTTACCGATGAATCGCATGTGATCATTTCGGCTATAACCGTAGTGATCGACACACAGCAGGAGAGCGAGCGCGACAGAATAACTCAAATTACGGAAAAACACTTTACAGTCAGTCCGCGAATCGTCACGGAGTAAAATATGAATGAAAACAACATAAAAAAGCGGCTGCATACAATGGCACAGAGCGGAAAACTGCGCAAAATTATCATCATCGCCGGCGCTTTGGGAATAGCGCTTATAATGCTGCCGGGCTTTTTTAGCTCAGGTAATACTAAAAACGATAATGACGAGAGCTTTTCGGTATCTTCATACAGCAGCAATATTCAGCGTGAGCTTGAATCTTTGATTTCGGACATTCAGGGCGCAGGAAAGACGCGCGTTCTGCTCACAATGGAAAACAGCGCGGAATACGTTTATCTTGAAAACGGAACAACAAAAACAAAGGCTATCGAGCCGCGTGTGCGCGGTGTGCTGGTTATCTGCGAGGGAGGCGATGATCCCGTTGCGGTGGGGCGCATTACAGAGGCTGTAACAAAGGCGCTTGACATCTCGGCGGCAAAGGTATGTATTTCAAAATTATCAGAATAAAGGTTGGTCATGTCATGAAATTTCAGAAGAAGCATATTATTTCGGCGGCGCTTGTATTGGCGCTGGGAGCGGCGGTATATGTGAACTGGCAGTTCGGCTCAAGCGCGGCTAAGGCAAAGCCGAAGGAGCTTGGAGCGGCGTCGTATGTCAACGCTGACGTCAGCAATGCCACGGCAGATCAGAGCGTTCAGACGTCATCGCTCTCGGACAGTCAGGAAAAGTTTTTTGCGGCCGAAAGGGTAAAGCGCCAAAGCGCTCAGGATAAGGTGCTCGACGAGGCTAAAAAGGTTTTTGACCTTGAAAACGCCGCCGACGAGGATAAATCGGAGGCGCAGAAGAATGTTGAAAGCCTGCTTAAAAGCTATACGGTACAGGACAGCATAGAGAGTATCGTTAAGGCAAAGGGCTTTTCCGACTGCCTTTGCTATATCAGCGATGAAGGCGTTACCGTAATTGTGCCTAACGAGCAGCTGAACGACACCTCCGCGCTTGTTATCGACGACGCCGTAGCCTCTCACTACAAGGTCGACTATGATAAAATATCGATCGTAGGAGCGGCATAAGACGCTTTCATTACTTATTAGCTTCAAAACCCATTTACAATTTGAATCACGTGTGGTATAATAGCTTTGATTAAATTGTAAAGTTGGGTTAGTATGTGTGATGTGCAAAAAGA
>CAZVSQ010000088.1:0-7736 GCA_964629925.1 uncultured Ruminococcus sp. | reverse complement strand
TAAAACAATACCTCTTACCTGTCTGCTAAGACCTGTAAGAGGTAAATAATTATGCTAAATCAAATTCAGAGAAATCAAACGTCGCAAAGTAATCCTTCGGCGTTTCGGCGCGTCGGATAAGCTTATGTGAGCCATCCTCGCAAAACAGCACTTCGGCGCTTCTGAGCTTTCCGTTATAGTTGTAGCCCATTGAAAAGCCGTGCGCTCCCGTATCGTGAATATAAACAATATCACCTAAATCGATTTTCGGCAGCATACGGTCGATCGCGAACTTGTCATTGTTTTCGCAAAGACCGCCGGTCACATCATATTTATGGTCGCAAGGTTCGTTCTCTTTACCGAGAACCGTAATATGATGATATGAACCGTACATTGCGGGGCGCATAAGGTTAGCGGCGCACGCGTCAAGTCCGATATACTCCTTATAGATATGCTTTTCGTGAATAGCGGTAGCTACAAGCGCACCGTAAGGCGCGAGCATGTACCTGCCGAGCTCTGTGTAGATTTCCACATCGCCCATACCTGCCGGAACAAGGATCTCATCAAACTTTTTGTGAACTCCCTCGCCAATGATCGCAATATCATTCTTCATGTCCTCGGGCTTATAATCAACACCGATTCCGCCGGAAAGGTTGACAAACTTAATATGTACGCCTGTTTTTTCATGCAGTCTTACAGCCAGCTTAAACAGAATGGAAGCAAGCTCGGGATAATAATCGTTTGAAACCGTATTTGACGCGAGGAATGCGTGGATACCGAATTCTTCGGCTCCAGCGGCTTTCAGTTCAAGAAAAGCCTTTGTCATCTGTTCCTCACTCATTCCGTATTTTGCGTCGCCCGGATTGTCCATAACCTGGATTTTTTCCTTGCTGTCGCCCAGCTTGAAAATACCGCCGGGATTATAGCGGCAGCAAATAGTCTTTGGAACACCGCAAACCTTTTTGATAAACTCAACATGAGTGTAATCGTCAAGGTTGATATTTGCGCCGAGCTCGTAAGCCTTTTTCATGTCCTCAACGGGCGTAACGTTAGAGCTGAACATGATGTTGCTGCCTGTAATACCGCAAGACTCACAGAGCATAAGCTCGGTCAGAGACGAGCAGTCCATGCCGCAGCCCTCTTCCTGCAAAATCTTCATAATATAGGGATTGGGAGTGGCCTTTACCGCAAAATACTCCTTATAGCCCTTGTTCCAGCTGAAAGCCTTGTAAAGTGCGCGAGCGTTTTCTCTTATCCCCTTTTCGTCGTAAACGTGGAACGGTGTAGGAACGTCATTGATAATATCCTTAGCCTGTTCAAGCGTCAAAAACGGCTTCTTTTCCACTGTTATTCCTCCTCGTTTATATATTCCTCAATAACCTCTTTAATATCGTCAACTCCGCTTCCGTCAATTGCGGAAAACGGGATCAACTGAATACCCTCGTAATCCTGAAGCTCGTCAAGAACCTCGTCAATACGTTTATCGTACGCGGATTTTTTGAGCTTGTCCTTTTTTGTAAGAACGACTACAAAGGGCGCGTTGCTGTTATATAAAAACGACAGCATATCATAATCGTCTTTTGTGGGCTTGTGGCGGATATCAATGATCTGCACAATCAGTTTAATGTTGCGCTGCGATGAAAGATATCCCTCGATCAAGCTTGCCCAGCGCTGTTTTTCAGCCTTTGACACCTTGGCGTATCCATAGCCCGGAAGATCAACAAGCCTAAACTCGCTTAGACGGTAAAAATTTATAGTTGCGGTTTTACCCGGCTGAGCGCTGACTCGCGCCAATGCTTTGCGCTGAACTAGCTTGTTAATAAGCGACGATTTACCGACATTGGAATGCCCCGAAAACACGATCTCAGGCAAATTGGACTCGGGAAGCTGATCAACGGTTCCCGCCGCAAACTCAAAAGATACTTCATTAAAATTCATATCCACCTCTTAAACGGTCGCGCGGCTGATAACTTCGGTAAAATTCTCAACTGCAATAAAGTTGATTTTTTCTTTTACCGCATCGTCAAATTCGCTGATATCTCGTTCGTTTTGCTTTGGAATGAACACGGTGTCAATGCCGTTTTTATACGCCGCCATACTCTTTTCCTTTAAGCCGCCGATCGGAAGCACCTTGCCTCTGAGAGTTATCTCTCCCGTCATAGCAACATCGTGACGGACAGGCTTTGACGAAAGCGCGGAGTATATAGCGGTCGCCATTGTAATGCCTGCCGAAGGACCGTCCTTTGGAACAGCGCCCTCGGGAGCGTGAATATGAATATCCTTTGTTTTGTAGAAATCGGATTCAACGCCCAGAATCTCGGCGTGGCTTCGGATGCAGGTGATTGCCGCTTTGGCGGATTCCTGCATTACATCGCCCAAAGAGCCTGTCAGCACGATTTTGCCCGTGCCTTCCATTACGGCAACCTCGATCGGAAGCAGCTCACCGCCTACCGATGTCCACGCGAGGCCGTTAACTACGCCGATCTCGTCCTTCTTTGATAACGAATCAGGTAGATACTTCTTTTTGCCGAGCAGTTCTTCAACAACTTTATCATCTATCTTAAATGAATCAGCTTCACCGTCAAGCTTTTTAACAGCGCATTTTCTCATCAGGGATGCAATTTCTCGCTCAAGATTACGAACGCCTGATTCACGCGTATAGAAATCGATCAGTGAATAAATAGCCTTTTGTGTAAATTTTAATTCTTTAGAAGAAAATCCGCACAAATCAAGCTGTTTAGGAATAGGTGTTTTTTAGCGATATGGAACTTTTCTTCTCTTGTATAGCTGTTTATCTCAATGATCTCCTTTGTAGTCGCTCGCGAGCTTATCTATTTCATCGAGAATAAGCAGAGGATTGTTTGAGCCGGCATTTTGAACGGCAGTCATAATACGTCCGGGAATCGAGCCGATATATGTTCTGCGGTGACCGCGTATCTCAGCCTCGTCTTTAACGCCGCCCAGAGCTATTCTCTGGCTGTTTCTTCCTATCGCCTTTGCAATTGACTGAGCGATAGAGGTTTTTCCGACGCCCGGAGGACCAACAAAGCAGATAACCTGTCCCTTCTGCTTATCGCTGAGCTTTCGTACAGCAAGCTGCTCGATTATCCTGTCCTTGATTTTTTCAAGACCGTAGTGGGTTTTGTCAAGCTCTTTGCGGATTTTCGGCAGAACAATTTTATCTTCTGTAGAGGTGTGCCAGGGCAAATCGAGAACCGTATCAAGATAAGTGCGAATTACGGAAGCTTCCTGACTGCCATATGGCATTTTCATTAACTTGCGGCATTCTTTAAGCAGAGCTTCCTCGGTTTTCTGTTCCAAATGGAGCTTTTCGATCTGATCGGCGTAGTCCTCAGCGTCTGCTGAAGGGTCGTCCTCTTCGCCGAGCTGTTCCTCAATTGCTCGTTTCTGCTCGCGAAGAAAATAAATCTGCTGATTCTCGTCGATCCTGCTTTTCGCTTTTATCTCGATTTCCCGTTCAAGCTGTGTTATGTAGGTTTCGTCGATCAGCACATCAAGAACCGTATCCAAACGCTCTGACGGATCGAGTATTTCAAGGATACTCTGCTTTGTCTGATAGTCAAGATACATCGTTGAAGCTATGTAATCAGCAAGCTCCCCCGGATATTTACACAAAGCGACCTTAAAAATTATATCGGGCGGCATTTTTGCCGTGACGTCAAGATACTTTTCAAATTGATTCTTAACAGAACGGATCATTGCCGCGTCCGCAGCAGTGAGCGGCATTATTTTCTCGGAAAGCGGCATCAGCTCTGCAACCATCAGTTTGCTGTCGAATACAGGAGATACAAGTTTGGCTCGGTACTTGCCTTCAAGCACCACTCGCGTAACATCATCAGGCTGCTTGAGCACCTGAATTATTTTTGCGACAACTCCGATGTTGTATAAATCTATATGCTTTGGGTCGTTTACAAGAGGGTCTTTCTGAGCGGTCAAAAATATTAGCTGATCATCTTTCATAGCCCTGTTAATTGCGGTTATGCTTTGTTTTCTGCCGACGTCAAAGTGTATAACCGATTTTGGAAAAACAACCATTCCCCGCAACGGTAAAACGGGAAGCGTCAATGTTTTGATTTCATTTATATCCATGGTTTTTCCTTTCAAACCTTAATAAGAAAACGGGCAATACTGACCGGCGGCAAAAACCGGTAATGCAGTATCGCCCGAAAGCAGTATACAACTTACCGCTTAGGTTCCGATTATGAAGCAGAACTGCGCTTGGAGCGTTTTCCAAGCTCCTTTTTTGAAAGCTTTACGGGAAACGAAGGCTTCTCTTTTTTGTGAATGATTTGTGGCTGAGCGCTGTCCGTAACAACTTCCTTTGTAATAATGATTTTTTCAATGGTGTTGTCGGACGGAGTCTCAAACATCAAATCAGTGAGAATACCCTCCATTATTCCTCTCAATCCTCTGGCACCTGTGCGCTGCTCCTGAGCTTTTTCAGCGATTGCCTTTAAAGCCTCGTCTTCTATATACAGCTCAACATTGTCCAGCTCAAACAGCCTTTTATACTGAGATACGATTGAGTTTTTAGGAACGGTAAGAATCCTGATAAGCGCGTCGGTGTCAAGTCCGCTTAGCGCGGTAATAACTGGCAGTCTGCCGATAAGCTCGGGGATTATGCCGTATTTTACCAGGTCGTGAGCGGTAACGTCTTTCATCCAGTCTGTGGAATCGATCTGAGCCTTTGACTGAATAAGAGATTCAAAACCGATTACGGAATTACCTTTACGCTTTTCAACGATCTTTTCCAAACCGTCAAACGCACCGCCGCAGATAAACAGGATATTTTTGGTGTCAACCTGTAAAAATTCCTGCTGCGGGTGCTTTCTGCCTCCCTGCGGAGGAACGTTGGCAACGGTTCCCTCCACGATTTTCAGCAGTGCCTGCTGAACACCCTCGCCGCTGACATCGCGGGTAATTGAGGGGTTTTCGGATTTGCGGGCAATTTTATCAATTTCATCAATGTATATGATGCCTCGCTGTGCGCGCTCAATGTCGTAGTCTGCCGCCTGAATAAGCTTTAAGAGGATATTTTCAACATCCTCGCCGACATAACCTGCTTCTGTGAGCGTGGTTGCGTCCGCAATAGCAAACGGAACATCAAGTGCTTTAGCGAGAGTCTGCGCCAGCAACGTTTTGCCGACGCCTGTAGGACCGAGAAGCAATACGTTGCTCTTTGAGAAGTCAATGGTCTCGTCATTGGCAAACGCGCGCTTATAGTGATTATAAACAGCAACGCTGAGAGTGATTTTAGCGGCGTCCTGACCTATAACGTATTCATCGAGTATTGCTTTTATTTCCTTTGGCTTTAAAAGCTCGGCAATTGAATGGTCGGGATCTTTAGGCGCAAGCGGTTTTTTGCTGTTATCGCGCTCGATCTCACCCGACTGTTCAAGTATATTCATACAGAGATCAACGCAGCGGTCGCAGATATATGCGCCGTTGCCTTGTATCATGCGCAATACCATATCCTGTGGCTTGCCGCAAAATGAACAGTAAATCTCCTTGTCGTTGTTTTTAGTAGCCATGAGTGTTCCTCACCTTATCTTTTTTCAATCACCTTATCAATCAAGCCGTATTCCATAGCCTGCTGTGCAGTCATGAAATTGTCACGCTCGGTGTCATTCTTGATGACGTCAAGGGGCTTGCCTGTGTTTTCCGAAAGGATCTGATTCAGACGGGCTTTAATGTCAAGCATATACTTTGTATGGATCTCCATATCGGTAGCCTGACCTTTATAGCCGCCCAAGGGCTGATGGATCATAATAGTGCTGTTGGGCAGAGCGATCCTCTTGCCCTTTGTTCCGGCCGAAAGCAGGAACGCGCCCATGCTTGCAGCCATACCCATGCAGATGGTGGAAACATCGCACTTGATATATTTCATAGTGTCATAAATCGCAAATCCGTCGGTCACACTGCCGCCCGGGCTGTTGATGTAAAGGCTGATGTCCTTTGTAGGATCCTGACTTTCAAGGTAAAGCAGCTGCGCAACAACTATGCTGGCTGTAGCGCTGTTTACTTCTTCGTTGAGCATAACGATTCTGTCGTTTAAAAGGCGGGAGTAAATATCATAAGAACGCTCGCCGCGGTTTGTTTGCTCAACAACATATGGTACCAGTGGCATATTATCAAGACCTTTCTATTTATTTGTTGGCAGATAATCAAATATTATTCAATTATTTGATTACCGCGCTGTTCTTGACAAGGTCGAGCGCCTTCTGAACCTTAACGTCTTCCGTAAGGGATTCAGCGGGAACAGCATCCTTTACCTTGTCGATATCCATTTTGTAAGCCTCAGCCATCTTTGAATACTCATCTTCAAGATCAGCCTCGGTTACTTCGATGTTTTCTTTTCTTGCGATAGTTTCAAGAGCGAGTCTGAGCTTAACTCTCTTCTCTGCCTCATCTTTGTACATGCCCTTAAGAGCGTTTACATCCATGCCCATGTACTGCATGTATGTCTGCACATCCATTCCCTGAGAGCGAAGACGCATCTCAAAATCTCTTACCATGTCGTTTGTCTGGTTCTCAAACATAGCCTCGGGGATCTCGCCCTCGAGCAGCTCCATGAGCTTCTCGGAGATCTTGTCGTCGACGTCCTTCTCAGCCTCGTCCTTAAGACGCTTAGCAACGGTTTCCTTAAGCTCCTCTTTGTATTCCTCAAGAGTTTCCTTGTCGGAAACGTCCTGAACAAACTCATCGTCAACCTCGGGAAGCTCCTTGGTTTTGATCTCGTGGAGAGTGATTTTGAACTCAGCGTCCTTGCCTTTGAGCTCCTCAGCCTGATATTCCTCGGGGAACTTTACATTGATCGAAAATTCCTCGCCTGTCTTGTGACCTACGATCTGCTCCTCAAAACCGGGGATAAAGTTGCCCGAACCGAGCGAGAGGTTGTAGCCCTCGGCCTTGCCGCCCTCAAAAGCCTCGCCGTCAACAAAGCCCTCAAAGTCGATAACAGCGGTGTCGCCGTTCTCTGCAGCTCTGTCCTCAACGGTAACAAGTCTTGAATTTCTCTCGCGAACCTGCTCGATCTCCTTGTCGATAAGCTCATCGGTGACTTCGGTGGATTTCTTCTCTACTTCAATACCCTTGTAGCCGTCGATCTCCATAGTGGGTTCAACAACTACCTGAGCCTTGAAGGTGAAGCCTTCCTTACCTGCCTCAACAGCCTCTAGCGACTCAACGGCAACGATCTTGATATCAGCTTCTTTTGCCGCGTCATAGAGAGCGTCGGGATAGCAGTCCTGCATAGCGTCGTCATAGAAAACTTCTTCTCCGTACATCTTCTCGATGATCTTGCGGGGAGCTTTGCCCTTTCTGAAGCCCTGGATATTGATTTTCTTTACCTGCTTTTTATATACTGCGTTAATTGCTTTTTCAAAAGTTTCGCCGTCAACGCTGACGAGCAGCTCATATGAATTTGCCTCTTCCTTTTTTGTGCATTCTTTCAGTGCCATTTTTAATTCCTCCATTTTTACTTATCGATTTATTGTATCACATAATTCCCTTGAAATCAAGTTATATTGAGCTATTATCTGACTAAAACCGGCACAAATCCGACTTTATCACAGGAAATAAGCCTAAAATCTATCCCTTTATATTCACCCTCATACGCGAGGCGGAAGTTTTTCTTGCCGTGGATGTGACCGTACATGCATTTTTTTATGCCGTATTCTGTCAATACATCCATTATTTCGGGGCACTCGATCCCTCTGTAATAAGGCGGATAGTGA
>CAZVSQ010000087.1:6101-7778 GCA_964629925.1 uncultured Ruminococcus sp. | reverse complement strand
CAGAAGCCCATCAGTCCCCAGGGGATCATAAGGCTTATTCCGAGCGCAAGATATACAACTACGGTTCCGCCGTTGATGGCTATCTGCCACTTCATATCAAAGAATTTCATAATAAACGGGTCAACAATGGAAATAAGCGCGTACAGAACCGTCGTACCCGTTGTCAAGTAGATATAGTTCATCGCGTTGTCGACATACTGCGGATACAGGATCGACAGAACCGGGCGGCTTATAAGTACGCATACGATATAACCGACCGCGCACACCGCAAAGCCTACCAGCAGCGCGCTTTTCAGCATTGAGTCCGTTTTACTCTTTACTTTTGCCAGATATGTGAGCACAACGCTGTTTACAGGGGTTATCATAAGGGATACCACCTTGCCGAACACCGTAGCGGCGTAATAAACCGATACCAGCGCTCCGCCGAGCACCGGAAAAACGATGATCTTATCGGCGTAAACCAAAAGCCTGTTAAAGATCTTTGCTATCAGCAGCAGCAATCCCTGAGCACTTGTATGCTTAAACAGAGGAGTGATTTTAAACGGCTCTTTCCACAGCCTGCTTCTGATAAAACAGTAAGCCAGACTGCAAAGCAGACCGCAAATATAGATGACCTGCCATACTCTTGTTCCGAGGAATAAAAGATAGCCGATCCCGTAGCCTCCTACCATGATAACGTTGCACAGCAGAATAGCTTTGTAATTGATTATCAGACGGAACGCAACAAGGAAATATTCTCTGGCAAGCCAAAGCAGCGCGGTGAACCCTGTCATCAAAACGGTAAACAGTGTAAGATTGCTGTCATAATAGAATAAAAAGACAGTTACGCTTAAAAAGTTAAAGCCCTCCAGGATAGCCAGCAATACATTAAAGTCGCCCTCGTTGTTTGTCTCTATATAGTTTTCGTTATACAACAGGCGTATATTGTTAAGCACGTTGCCCGTGGTAGATGGCACTACATTAAGAAACGCCAATACGGTAACAAGCAGACCGTAGTTATCGTCCGACATGAATTTCGCAAGATTAGGCAGAATAAGCAACTGCAGGACGAATGTGGGTATCGCTGCTGCAACTATATTCAGCGCCATATCAAAAACGACTTTTCTTTTATAGATTCAATCAACTCTTCGTTATCTTTTTCAAATAATTAATCTCATATCAGGCTCGTTTTTTTTGCAGACGGTACTCCTGCAGGTATTTCGCTATAGCTGCCATCCACGCCCAGAATACATAGTTTCTCCACAATGAGTTACTTACCATCAGCTGAGGGATACACGCGAACATCAGCACTATACATAAGATCTCAAGGTCGGTTTCTCCCTTAAGCATCACGGTTCTGACAACGCGGTAAATGATCAGGCATACGAAACCGCCGCCGAACACGATTCCGAACTGATAAATAAGCTCCAGTATAATGTTGTGAGCGTAAACGCCGACAACCGGCCACTCGGCATTGATTCCCCTAATATAGAACGGATGCTCAAGAATATCCTGGATAAGGATATCGTAAATACTGTTTCTGCTTGACAAATAAACAAAATCATCGGATTCAAGCGTATGCTTAAGGTGACTTGTTGAAATGAACGAATCCTCAAATAATCCGAAAAACCAAATAAATATAGTTTTATAAAACAGGACAAAAAGGATGATCGATACGACGATCAGAATGCAGCGGCT
>CAZVSQ010000087.1:0-6091 GCA_964629925.1 uncultured Ruminococcus sp. | reverse complement strand
CTGTCTTTTGTTCAAAAAATAACGAACCAGGTAGAATACCGCAAACAGAGCAAAACCCATCAGCGGTCCTCTTGAAGCATAAATAATGATAGCAAATAATAATACGCCTATCTCAATGATATTGATAACACGTCTTGTCTTAAAAAAGTCATAAAACAGGAGCATTGACGGGATAAGACAGGCGTATCCGAAGCCCATACTATACGGCACCGAATCATCGGTAGCGATAAATGTAGATATTCTTCCGATAGTTGCAAGCAATACAAGCAGCAGTACGACCGCTGTAATAATATGAGATGATACCGTCAAAAATCGAAGTACATATTTATAATCATCTATAGAAAACAAAGCAACAAAAGTTGTAAATCCCAAAGAGAAAAACAAAAATCCTTCTCTGCTCAGATACTCATTCAAATCCGGAAAAGCTAAATAATTAAACAGGAAAACGAATACACATATCGCGGTAAAAACCACGACCCTTGTTTTCAGCCGCGTAAGAACAAACGGAATAATACAAAAGAAGGTTATTAAGGATATCCATCTGATAGTCAGGGTGATTCCGCTAACAGGAAGGCCTGTCAATTCCGAAATACCCGTACTTATATTTGTTAAAAAGTTGAACCACAAAACAACTGCAACAAAAAAAGACATCGCTTTATTGCGGGTATTTTCATCATCCAGCCGAATTTTCAGATTATTCTTATGTATCGTAATCACCTCTCTGTTCGCAATAAAATGGCTGTTAAAAGGGTGGGCTGCCGATTTTTCTAATGATTCCCAAAGCGACCGATTGACGACGTTTAGCAAAACAACACAAAACGATAACTCGGAAACCGACAGAGCGGACGTTCCCTTAAATATGATAAACGCCCTCAAAATCGCAAATATTATGACAATCAAGCACAAGCTTGCCCTTAAGCTTGTCCATGTTTTATTTTATTTCGTTATGCTTGAACATAATAACGACAAGATCGACGCTGTCGAGGAACTCGTCAAAATTGTGGTACTGATTGTCAACAACGTCCTTTTCGATGAACGGATCATAGACCTTAAGACCTGTCGCAAGGTGACGCTCCTGGCTTTCAAGAAGCTGAAGTGTTGGCGACTCGCGCATATCGTCTACGTTTTCTTTATAAGTAAGTCCGTACAGACCGACGCGCTTAACGTCAGTCATGCCGTTTTCTTTCATTATCTCATAAATGCGGTTGAGGACAAAATCCGGCATTCCGTCGTTTGTCTTCATTGACTCATTGATAACCTTGGTAAGCGACGGATAATCGCCTACAAGGAACCAAGGGTCAACGGAAATGCAGTGACCGCCTACGCCGGGACCCGGCTGCAGGATATTTACTCGCGGATGCATGTTGCAGATCTTGATGATCTCATCTACATCCATGTCATCGTGACGGCAGATCTTTGCAAGCTCGTTGGCAAACGCGATATTAACGGCGCGGAAGGTGTTTTCAACGACCTTTGTCATCTCGGCTGTTTTTATGTCGGTAACGACGATTTCGCCCTGACAGAAGGATGAATACAGCTCCTTTACCTTTTCGCCGACAGCCTTGTCGTCAGCGCCGATGGTGCGGTTGTTGTGCAGCAGCTCATATACCATGTTGCCGGGGATAATGCGCTCGGGAGCGTGGACAAGATTGATGTCCTCGACGATGGTAAAGCCGTTTTCCTCAATGACAGGACGAATATATTTTTCGATGGTACACGGAGATACTGTGGATTCAATTACAACAGTCGCTCCCTTGGGGCAAACCCTCATAACTTCCTTGACGGCGGCAACAACGTAGCACGCGTCAACCTTTTTGCTGAATTTGTCATAAGGAGTGGGGACCGATACGATATATGTGTCGGTGACCTGATAGTCTGTTACAAACTTTATTCCGGATTTAAGAGCGTCCTGAAACAGCTCGTCAAGTCCGTCCTCTTTAAAAGTAGTCTTTCCTGCGTTGAGGGTTGCGACAAGCTCGGCGTTGTAGTCGGTACCGATAACCTCTACGCCGTGCGACGCCATCATCAATGCGGTCGGAAGACCTATATATCCCAAACCTATTACGTTAACCATTTGTAATTATCCTTTCTTATGACAACCTCTGACTGTGCTTACTTTTGCTCAGAAGTTTTATAGCTATAATTTAATTACGCCTCAGCCTCTTCCGGCTGCGCAGCGCTGCTGGCATTCGACTTCATTGCCGTTGTTTCGTTCTTGTCGATTCCCTCTGTGCTCTCGGACTTGAAAATAGCGCGAATCGTTACAAAAATAAGGCGCAGGTCCTCGGAAACACTCATCTTGTTTATATACATCAAATCCATTTGCAGCTTGTCATACGGACCGGTGTTATATTTTCCGTAAACCTGAGCAAAGCCCGTAAGCCCGGCTTTAACCTGAAGGCGCAGCGAAAACGCGGGCATTTCCTTTTCATACTGCTCGGCGATCTCGGGACGTTCGGGGCGAGGCCCGACAACGCTCATGCTTCCGCCGAGTATATTGAAAAATTGGGGCAGCTCATCAAGTCTGCACGAGCGGATAAATTTACCCACAGGAGTGATCCTGTCGTCGTTTTCCGCGGCAAGTCGGGCTACGCCGTCCTTTTCGGCGTCGACTCTCATTGAACGGAATTTCAGAACATTAAAAGTTTTTCCGTCCTTTGTCAGGCGAACCTGCTTATAAAATACAGGGCCGTGGTCATATAGCTTAATAACCAAAGAAGTAATAAGATAAACCGGGCTTAACAGAACGATGGCTAAAATCGATACTATTATATCAAAAGCACGCTTACCCATTAAATAAAACGGATTCTTAAAAGCACGGCGAATGCTGAAAATCGGCACACGGATACTGGTAATATGACGCGCGCCCTGCATAATGATATCTCCTACATGCGGGGCTACAAAGCAGCGCACGTTATTTTGAATGCAGTATTTTGCTATACCGTTCCTCAGCGAGGCGTTGACTCCTATCACAACAACAGCGTCAAAGCCGTCAAGCTCCTTTGCAAGAGCGGAAAAATCATCATCCGGGTTCTCTATATACTTCTGAAAATCCAGTCTGCGCGTTAAACGGCGGATCTCCTCAACACGCGATAAATCGTCCTGCTTTTTGTATACAACGGCTGTACGCAAAGTTTTGTAGATCCTTCTATACAGCATTTTAACTGTTTTGCTCCAAAAAGCGTCCCAAATAAACTGCGCAAGACAAAGCAGCAGCAGCATAAGCGGATTCAGAAACGCTCCCGAAAGACAGCACGCGACAAAATAAACGATGCCTGCCGAAATAACATTGGAAAGAACCTGTCCGAACAGATTATCCGTCACCCGAGCATAACCGATATTATATACATGGTACGTTCTGAATAAAAAGAACAGAAGTGCACAATAACCCGTGAAAATCAAATAATCCGTATTAGGATAATAATTCTCCAACGTGTGTTGTGAATAAAAGAACCACCACACGACTGCAAAACCTGCAGCTGACACACAGAAATGCACCAATTTTAGAAACGACATCAGCAAAGCATGTTTTGAATCCTGCCTTTTCCTTTCTTTCATGACAACACCTCTTTACTTTGACACCTATTAACAAGGTGCGGCTTTAGCAAATAAAAACCGGCGGTTATTACTTGTATTCTTTATAATACTTATAATACTTGCTCTGCTTACCGAATCCATCAATTACTTTCGCGTTGTAAACAAAGCCGATAACATTCGCATTTGCGAATTCCATTTGAGATACCGTTTCGTTGATTCTTGAAAACTCCGAAGAATTCTGACGAACTACGATAAGATATCCGTCTACAACATCGGAAAGCAGCACGGCGTCTGTTACCAGGCTTACCGGCGGGAAATCAAGAATGATATAATCATAGTAGTTTTTAAGGATACTCAGCATTTTCTTCATTGCCTCTGAGCTGAGCAGAGAGGTAGGATCCGGCGGGATGCTGCCGGACGTTACTACGCTGATCGAAGGGTCGCCGAACTCAACGATATTCAGGTTGTCGTCGTTTGAGGTTCCTACAAGATAGTTGCTCAATCCGTCATTATTTGGGATATCGAGCTTTGCTGCGATAGAGGGGATTCTCAGGTCGCAGTCTATAATGATAACTCTTTTTCCGAGCTGTGCGAACGAGAGCGCCAGGTTCAATGATGTAATGCTTTTTCCCTCGCTTCTGTTACCGCTTGTAACGCCGATCGTTTTACAGCCGCTGCCCGGCAAAGAAAAGATCACGTTTGTTCTAAGCGTTTTAAAGGCCTCAATCGTTGAAAATGAATTTTTTGACGACAAAAGCATCGTTTCATTGTCAAATTTAAAAACCGCTTTTTTATTTTTTCTTTGTGCCATCTTAGTCCTCCTGATCGTTAAGCTTTACTGGATTGTTCATCGGGAGTCCTGTAATAATAGTAATCTCCCTTGGATTTGGAAACGGAAAGCATATCGGGAATAACACCGACGATCGGAATATTGTAGTGCTCCGTTAGATCTTCCTCGCTCATAACCTTATCGTTAAAGAACTGTCTGATACAAATTATAAGTACTGTTACCGCAAATCCTATAAGCGTACCCAAAAGCGTCAGCTTGATGTAGCTTGGTCTGTAACGGTTTTCGGGATAAACGGGCTTATCAATAATGCTCATGGAGCTGCCGTCAACGATTCCCGAGATCTCCGTGGGAGCCGAATGGGAGATAGCCTTTGCCAAACGGAATGCGGTTTCGGGATCGCTTGATACAACGCTGACGGTAAGGATCTCGGTCTCCTTGCTGATAGAGGTGCTGACGCTGCTCTTTAATTTGTTATAATCCAAACCGATTGAATTAGCAGCCTTTTCAATAACCGTCCGGCTTGTGATGATTTCGGAATATGTACGGGCAATAGCCTGAGCTGCCATAACGTCCGAATTGGTAAGTCCGGAAATCTTCAATTCCTTATTATTGTTGATGTAAGCCGTAAAGCTTGAGCGGTAAGTAGGAGTAATAAGAAGCTTAACTCCGGCAAAAGTAGTTATTCCGACAGCGATCGTTACCAAAATCACCAAAAGTCTTTTCTTCCATACGGCTTTAAGCAACGGCAGAAGTTCTATGTCTCTTTTTTTCTTGGAAGCAACTTTTTGTGACTTTGACTTTTTTGTTTTTTCCATTCGTTGGCAAATCCTCTCGTTTAATATTTGTATATCAAATAAGTGCGGGTTCACAAAAAAATAGACGGAATAACCGCACATTAAAACCTTATCATTATACACCTAAGCCGACAGCTAAAATTCTACATAATTCGGGCATTTTGCTCAAGGCAAAATAAAAGCCCGTAACCGAAAAAACCGGGCGGTGCACAAAATAATATTAGAAGTTCATGTCTTGTATAAGCCCTGCGCCTTTTTCAAAGCGCAGGGCATTACAGGAAGTTGTTCTTTCGTTCTTCACTTGCTAAGCATAGTAAAAGAGCAATTAGTTTTTCTTACTTCCCTTAACAAGAGCTACAGACGCAACGCCTACTCCTACTGCTGATAAAGCAAGAACGGAATAGATCAATGAATCATTCATACCGGTCTTAGGAGACTTTTTGCCATCATCCGGCTTGGTCACTGTTGTTGATGCCTGTGTTTCGGGCTCAGTAGTTGCAACGGGGCTGTCAACGCTTGAAGCAGCAAAAGCAGAAACAAGTGAGAAAGCCATGATCATTACAGCTACAGCAGCTGTTAAAAGTTTCTTCATGATTATCCTCCTTTTATTAGTATTGAAAAAGCGAAATACTTTTCACAAGGGTATTTTATCATATAAAAGCTAAAATGTAAAGCATTTTCTTGTTTTTGTATGATAAAGTATAAATATTTTTTTGATCGGTTTTTGTGCAAAATATTGCAGTGAAAATACAATATTTATTGATTCAAAGTAAAAAATAACAAAATTTAGCAAAATCCTACAAAAGCGGTATCATTTTTTAAGCATATAGTACAAAGACGCGTCGGGTATCATACGCAGTCGCCTTCAAATCCCTTGTCCTCCTGAGTTTTTGGTAAAAAAATACAGATACCCGATATGGTTATCTGTAATTTGGCGGAGGACAAGGGATTTGAAATCACGAGGTTATAT
>CAZVSQ010000086.1:0-7787 GCA_964629925.1 uncultured Ruminococcus sp. | reverse complement strand
AGGTTTATACAATAGAGGAATACAGAGACTAATTGAGAGTTTAGAGTTTAGAGTTGAGAGTTTAGTTATTGTCAGCGGAGCATTATGATAATATCAATCATTTCTGCTTTATTCGTAGGGGCGCAAATCAAACGCCGCTCTTTAACCCTCTAAACGTCAGGAGATAAAATGGCAAGTCACAGAATTGAACGTACAACAGAAGATATCAAGCGCGAGCTTACGGCTGTTTTCCGCGAGCTTAAGGACCCTCGCGTTACGGGCGCGTTTCTGTCAATTGTCAGGGTAGAGGTGACAAACGACCTCTCTTACTGCACCGTCAAGGTCAGCGCTATCGAGGGCTTGTCCCGCGCCAATGAAGCCGTAAAGGGGCTTAAGTCCGCCTCGGGCTTTATCCGCCGCGAGCTTGGTCACCGCCTTAAGCTCAGGCATGTTCCCGAGCTGATTTTTGAGGCGACGGACAGCATTGAGTACAGCGCCAATATCAGCAGGATATTAAATTCGCTCGATATTAAGGATGACGCTCCCGAAAGCGGGGAGGAAAAAGATGACTGACGATATGAAAAAAGCCGCCGCGTTTTTAAAGGAGCGCGACAACTTTGAGATACTTACCCACGATTACCCCGACGGCGACACGCTGGGCAGCGGCTATTCGCTCTGCCTTGTATTGCAGCAGATGGGCAAAAACGCAAGGGTTATTACTACCTCTGTTCCAAAGGATTTTGATTTCCTTAAAAAAGGGATCGTTGAGCAGAGCTTTGAGGCTCAGACCGTTGTAAGCGTTGACGTAGCCGACGAAAAGCTGCTCGGCGCTAACCGCGAAAAATACGCGGGCAGAATCGATTTATGCATCGACCACCACCTTATAAACAGGGTAGAGGCTCCGCTAAAGCTCGTTGAGGGCACGGCGGCGGCTAACTGCGCCATTCTTTTCAAGCTTTATAAGCTGATGGGCGTTGAGATAACGCGCGAAATAGCTAATTGCCTTTACACGGGCATTTCAACCGATACGGGCTGCTTCCGCTACACAAACACAACGTCCGAGATCATGCGTATCTGCGCCGATATTATTGACATCGGCTGCGACACCGCCTATATCAACAAGGTGATGTTCGAGACAAAATCGCGCAAGAAAATAGCGCTTGAGCGCGAGGTTTACGATACTATTGAATACTGCTTCGGCGACCGCTGCGCTATCATCGCCGTTACGCTCGACATTCAGAAAAAGCTCGGCGTCGGCGACGGCGAGCTTGAAGGGCTGGCGTCGATTCCGCGTCAGATAGAGGGCGTTGAAATCGGCATCACCATGCGCGAAAAGGAGCCGGATGAGTTTAAGGTTTCAGTCAGAACAAACGGCAGCGTAAACGCGGCTGAGCTTTGCGCGCGCCTCGGCGGCGGCGGACATTCCGCGGCTGCGGGCTGCTCGGTAAACGGCAGCCTTGAAGAGGCAAAGGAAAAGCTGAAGGCAGTCGTGAGCGAGGTTTTATGAACGGCGTAATCGTAATCGACAAGCCTCGGGGCTTTACCTCGTTTGACGTAATAGCTGTTGTGAGGAAGCTTACGGGGCAGCGCAAAACAGGGCATACCGGCACGCTCGACCCAAACGCTACGGGCGTTCTTCCGGTGCTGCTCGGCTCGGCTACAAAGGCGCAGGATTTGATAGTCAATCACGATAAAGAGTATTTCGCTCAGTTTCGCTTAGGGCTTACGACAGATACCCTCGACATCTGGGGGCAGGTAAAAAGCGAGAGCGGACAGCGCGCCTCTCAAAAAGAAATCGAGGCTGTGCTCCCTCGCTTCAGGGGAGAGATAGAACAGATACCGCCCATGTTTTCGGCTGTTCGGAAAAACGGACAGCGGCTTTACGACCTCGCCCGAAAGGGGATAGAGGTTGAGCGCGAGCCGAGGCGCGTCACGGTCTACAGGCTCGAGCTGTGCTCATTTGACAGGGAGAGCCAATGCGGCGCCCTGAGTGTAAAATGCTCAAAGGGCACATATATCCGCACTATCATCGACGACATCGGAGCGGCGCTCGGTACGGGCGCTGTTATGACCGCGCTGAGAAGAACCTCTGCCTGCGGCTATACGCTTGACGACTGCGTTACGCTCGGCGAGCTGAAGGAGCTTTGCAGCAGCGGAAAAGCAGCCGAAAAGCTGCGCGCTGTTGAAAGCCTGTTTACAGATTATGAGGCTCTCAGTGTTTCCGAAGCTCAGGCAAAGCGCTTTAAAAACGGCGGCGCTCTTGATATTTTGCGCACCGCGCTGAGAGATAAAAAAACGCCCGACGGAACGACCATTCGCGTTAAAACAAGGGAAGGTGAGTTCATCGGACTCGGGATCGTGAGCGGAGAGCTGATCAAGATTAAAAAGCTGTTTGCCACAGCGTAACATAGGAGAATTTATGCAAAAAACTGTACAAAAGCTCCCTGAGGGCTATAATGAGATATACTCGGTAAACCTGCAAAAGGATAAAAAGACGGCGGTAATAATTAATGTTGTCGGCGGAGTTATCTGCGCCGCAATACTGGCGCTGGGACATTTTTGCTTTGTCCCGTTTAGCGAGTTTGGCGGCAGCGGCGAAAACTTGTTCCTTGATCTGCTGCCGATGCTTGCTATGATCGTCGGTGTTTTTGCGTATATCGTACTGCATGAGCTTACTCACGGAGCGGTTATGAAGCTGTTTGAGGCTAAAAAGCTCAGGTTCGGATTTACCGGCTTGTACGCTTACGCCGGCTCGGAAAACGATTACTTCGGAAAATCCGTATATATTCTTGTCGCGCTCGCTCCGCTTGTGTTCTGGGGCGTTGTGCTCACCGTGCTTTTGATATTTGTACCGAGAAACTGGTTCTGGACGGTTTACTTTATTCAGATGATGAACATTTCCGGAGCTGTAGGCGACCTTTTTGTAACGTTTAAGTTTATGAAAATGCCGAAGGATATTCTTGTAATGGACACGGGAGTCGGCATGACTGTTTATTCAAAACAGAATAATTAAGAGAAAAGCCCTCGGATTGCTCCGAAGGCTTTTTTATCTGTTAATTCTCTTTAAGTACGCCGTTTACGCCGTTGAAGCTCATTGTGCTGATTATCTGGGTGACCTCGTCCAGCGGCACCGACTTATCGGAGCTGTACCAGTGCTGATACACCGACAGCATTCCCGACAGAATAAAGTCGATCATTATGTCCGCCTTGTACTCATCCATGTCTATCTGCGACACCATTACCTCGCGCGTTTTGTCCTTAAGCAGGCGGATAATGCGCGTTATGAGCGCGGCGTTGCCGTTCATTGACAAAAGATAGCCGAAAAACTCGGGATCCATGTTTATAAGCCGGCTGAACCGCTCAAACAGGGAATAGGGAGCTTCCATCGACTGCTTGAACTGCACGTTGCCGAGCAGCTTTTCGTAGCTTTGCAGAATGTCGTTTTCAATGTCCTCAACGACCTGATAAACGCCCGAATAGTAGTTGTAAAAGGTTTTGCGGTTGATTTCGGCGGTTTCGGCAAGCTCGATTATCGTTATGTCGTTTATGTCCTTTGCCGCCATCAGTTTTGCAAAGGCGGTGCGGATAGCGCGCTTTGTCTTTAAAACGCGGCGGTCAACGGTTTTCGGCTTTTTCTCCATAATATCACATCTTTCTACATTATTCGCGGATAATGAGGGCTAATAAACAGAATATCTTTATATTGTAACTTTATATACAAACACATATAAAAATGTCCATTAAATTTTTTGCGGTTCTATTATAATATATAAGGTGGGGAAAAGTCAATGTTTTTCGTCATTTCTCCGCAATTTTAAAATTAGGAAGATGCTGATATGCAGACAACAGTGCTCGACGGCATATTATTTGCGCGTCTGCTGCGAGGCGGCGCCGCGAATTTAAAGGCGAATGTAACTACCGTAAACGATTTAAACGTGTTCCCGATCCCCGACGGCGATACGGGCGACAACATGTTTTTGACTATCAACTCGGGCGCGGCGGCAGCCGGCGAGGGCAGCGAAAGCCTGTCCCAGACCGCGGGCAAAGCGGCAAGCGGAATGCTGCTGGGCGCAAGGGGCAACTCGGGCGTTATCCTATCGCGTATTTTCGCGGGGCTGGCAAAGGGCTTTGAGGGCATTGCCAGTGCTGACGTAAGGGCAGTCGCAAGGGCGTTTGAAAGCGGAGTGAGCGAGGCTTACGGCGCGGTATCCGTGCCTGTTGAGGGAACTATCCTCACCGTACTTAAAGACTCGGTCACGGCGGCAAACGGCAATATCGCTGATGACAGCACGCTTGAAAGCTATTTTGCGGACTTTAACTCAGAGCTTAAAGAGTCGCTCGAGCGCACTCCCGACCTTCTTGACGTATTAAAGGAAGCCGGCGTTGTTGACAGCGGCGGCGCGGGACTCGGCTATATCATCGAGGGCATGATACACGCTCTTGACGGCGCTGAGGTGAGCCTTGAGGCTCACGCGGCGGCTCAGGCTAAAAGCGTTGATCTGGACGCTTTCGGCGCTGACAGCGTGCTTGAATTCGGCTACTGTACCGAGTTTTTGCTCAGACTGCAGTCAAGCAAAATCGATATAGATAATTTCAATGCGGACGAGCTGATAAGCTACCTCAACAGCGTGGGCGAATCGGTAGTCTGCTTCCGCGAGGGCACTGTGGTAAAGGTTCACGTCCACACGATGACGCCCGGCAATATCATAAACCATATGCAGCGCTACGGCGAGTTCCTCACATTTAAAATGGAGAACATGACGCTGCAGCACAACGAGAACCATATGCAGGAGAAGTTCGCTCCCAAGGTGAACAAGCCTCACAAGCCCTTCGGCGTGGTGAGCGTTGCCGCCGGCAGCGGAATAAAGGACGCGTTTATCTCTCTGGGCTGCGACGTTGTTGTTGACGGCGGCCAGAGCATGAACCCCTCGGCTGAGGACATGATCGCGGCGTTTAATGAGATCAACGCCGACGTGATTTTCGTGTTCCCCAACAACTCCAATATCATTATGACCGCAAATCAGGCGGCTCAGCTCTATGACGGAGCAGAGGTGCGCGTTATTCCGACAAAAACGATAGGCGAGGGCTATGCGGCTATCTCGATGATGGACACCACCGTAGGCGACACCGACGCGGTTATAGCCGACCTTGAGGAGGTTATCGCGGGCGTTGTTACGGGAATGGTATCACGCGCGGTGCGCGACGCCGAAATGAACGGAGTTGCCGTTAAAAAGGACGATTTCATCGGCTTTGCGGGCGACACTGTCTATACCGACAGCCCCGACCGAAACACCGCGGCTATCGAGCTTTGCGAGGCGGCAAAGGCTCAGCGCTACGATATAATGCTGCTTGTGTGCGGAGCCGACGCGACCGAGGCCGAGGCTCAGGCGCTTTACAATGAGCTTCACACTAAATCCAGAAGAACAGAGATCGTTATGATTGACGGCGGTCAGCCGGTTTACGATTATATTATTATTTTAGAATAGGAGAATTGCCATGAGACCTGTAAAGATTGTTACCGATTCCTGCTCGGATCTGCCCAAGGAGCTGCGCGAGAAGTACGGTATCGACTACATGATGATGAACACCGTAAAGGACGGAAAGGAAACACCCGCAAGCCTTGACTGGGAGTTTTACAGCCCCAAGGAGCTGTATGATTCGATAAGAAACGGCGAGCGCGTAACAACTACGATGGTGCCTCCCTCCGAGTTCCAAAAGTATTTCAGGGCTGAGCTTGAAAAGGGCAACGACATCGTTTACATCGCCTGCTCAAGCAAGCTGTCCGGCTCGGTAAACGTCGGCAAGGTCGAGGCTGAAAATATCCTTAAGGATTTCCCGGGCGCTGTTATCTGCTGCGTAGACGCTATCAACGCCGCACTCGGCGAGGGTATTATGGCTATCAAGGCGGCGTCGCTCAGGGATGAAGGCAAGTCCGCAAAGGAGATCGAGGCGGCTATCATGCCTATCCGCAACAACGTCAATCAATTTGTTACCGTTCACAACCTCAACGCTCTAAAGGCGGCAGGCCGTGTTACGGGTTCATCGGCTTTCTTCGGAAACCTGCTGGGCGTTAAGCCTATCATTATTTCGGATAAGGTCGGCAACAACACGCCTATCAAAAAGGCAAAGGGCAGACTTAATTCACTTAAAGAGATCGTAGCTCTTACCGCCGACGCGGTCGAGGGCATCGACAATCCTACGATTTACATTGTACACGCCGATTGTGAGGACGAGGCAAAGGACGTTGCCGAGATGATCAAGGAAGCGATCCCCGGCGCGAACACCTACATCACCTACATCGGACCGATCATCGGAGCCTCGATCGGCGCCGACGCAATAGGTCTGTTCTCATACGGCAAAAGTATTGAGAGGTTCACGGTATGATTATGGGCGGCATTTTGCTGGTTATCGCTCTGCTCTCGTATGTAGCGGGCGGCATAAACGGCGCTATTATAATGTCAAAGCTGATCTATCACGAGGATATCCGCAAGTCGGGCAGCAACAACCCGGGCTTTACCAACTTTAAGCGCGTTTACGGGCTCAACGCCGCGGCTTGGGCGGTTCTTTTGATAGATATTCTGAAAACGGCGCTTCCGGTATTCATTTCGGCTGTCTACATGAGCTTTGAGTTCGATATGTGGCAGTTCGGCGCTCAGTTTTCGGGTATTTTCTGCATGCTCGGTCACTGCTTCCCGGTTTGGTACGGCTTCAAGGGCGGCAAGGCGTTTATCGCGGGCTTTGCTACGATCTGGTTCGTAGACTGGCGCATGACGCTTATCGCTATGGCTATTTTCTTCCTGCTGCTCTTCACGCTGAAATACATGTCCGTAGCGTCCTGCACGGCTGCTTTCAGCTGCCCGATCTCGCTGTTCTATCTGGGATACTCAAACGCGTGGGTAGAGGTTTTAGCTGTTGCGGCGGCGGCGCTGGTCATTGTGCGCCATTACCCCAACTTTGTAAAGCTGATTCACGGAACAGAGTCAAAATTCAGCCTTACAAGCAAGCACTGAGCTTGATTTGAGATAATAAAAAATGCTGCTGTCAGTGATGTTGAGTCACTGCAGCAGCTTTTTTGGTTGTCAGTGGTTGGTGTTTAGTGTGGAGTGTTGAGAGTGGAGTTTGGAGTTAGTGGAGTTTGGAGTTAAGGGTCGCTTCGCTCCGATTTATAGTTACGCGGATAAAATACAAATACGGTCGGGCAAAAGACGTTTTTTCAAAACAATCTATCTTCTCGACCGCAATTCCGCAATTCCGCATTCCGAATTCCGCATTCCGAATTAAACTCTAAACTCTGATAAAAGCTATTTCTTCTCCTTAAACGCGAAGAAGCGCTGGCCTGCGTAATTGCAGGCTACGAATACGCACGCGCCCACAGCCCAGCTCAGGTAACCCGCGAAGGTGTTTACGTCCATGCCGAACATTGTAAACTTAGCTGCCTTGCAAAGCTCGCTTACGCCCGTGGCTACAAGGACTCTTATAAGCAGGCACGCGGCGATGTTTATTGTAAAGCGGATAGCCGGCTTTATGCCCTTTTCCTTGTTTTTGAACGTGAAATATTTGTTGAGGAAATAGCTTACTATACTGCCTATGACCGTGCCGACGAACGCCGCGGCTCCGGGTCCCCAGCTAAAGTTTTTCCAGCCGGCGGGCTGGGTGAGCAGCAGCACGATACCCTCGCCGATGAGCGTGTTCAGAACGCCCACCAATAAGAATTTTAAGAATTTTATATCAAAAAATGATTTAAGCTTGTCCATCCTTCTCCTCGTTGTTCTCGTCCTCAAAGTTTGAGAACTTTGTTATATAAATAG
>CAZVSQ010000085.1:5265-7960 GCA_964629925.1 uncultured Ruminococcus sp. | reverse complement strand
CACCTCCCTTATAAAGGGAGGCTTTCGGCTGCAAAAACGTTTCTGCTGTCTGCACACTCCACACTCCACTCTCAACTCTAAACTCTCCAAAAAACTTCTTGCTACAGCACAAAATATATGGTATAATATTACGGCAGACACTAAATATACAATTACGGAGGTATTTTTATGGCTATTACAAAAAATGACATCATCGGCGACGTTCTCGACCGTTATCCCGAAACCGCTCCGCTGTTTTTCAGCATAGGAATGCACTGCCTCGGCTGCCCCGCTTCACGCGGTGAAACGATCGAGGAGGCCTGCGCGGTTCACGGAGCCGACGCCGACAAGCTTATCGCCGACCTTAACGCCGCTGTACAATGAACGGCGAATCAAATCTTGATAACAGGCTGCGGCTGTGCGCGGAATACGTCCGACGCGGCTCGCGGCCGGCTGACATCGGCACAGACCACGCCTATCTTCCCGTGTGGCTGTGCCGAAACGGCGTTTGCCCCTCGGCGATAGCGGCCGACATCAACCCCGAACCTCTAAGCCGCGGAAGGCTGACCGTTGAAAACGCGAACCTGAGCGATAAAATCGAGCTGAGGCTCAGCGACGGGCTGAACGAGATTTCAGCCGATGAAGCCGACGACATTGTGATCGCCGGCATGGGCGGCGAGCTGATATCGAAAATCATAGAATCCTGCGGCTGGGCAAAAAGCCCCGACAAGCATTTTATTTTGCAGCCGATGACCAAAAGCGAGGCTCTTATTTGTTATCTGTGCCGAAACGGCTTTAAAATCGAGAGCCAGGACTGCTGTGAGGCGGGCGGAAAGTGCTACACCGTCCTTTCGGTTTACTACACAGGAGAAAAGGCTTCCGCCGATGAATTATATTACTACACGGGCGAGCTTCATCCGCTTGAAAACGAAACGCACCTGCGCTACTTATCGGGCAGCATAGCGCGGCTCCGCAAGCAGGCGCTGGGTGAGGCGCGTTTTGGCGTGCTTGCCGACAGATTGGAGGATTTTTGTGGCAAAGGTTAAAGATATCACCGATTTTTTTGAGGGCTTCGCGCCCGTTTGCACCGCTATGGAGTTCGACAACGTCGGGCTGCTCGCGGGAGATAAAAACGCCGATATAAGCAAAGTCCTGCTCACGCTCGACATAACCGCCGAGGTCGTTGAGGAGGCCGCACGAAACGGCTGTGAACTGATAATAAGCCACCACCCCGTTATTTTCAGGCCGCTTAAAAGGCTCGATGCCAAAAGCGCCGCCTATCAGCTTGCAAAGCACGGCATTGCCGCCGTTTGTATGCACACCAATCTTGACGTATCACCCAAGTTTGGGGTAAACACCTGCCTTGCCGAAGCTATCGGCGTTAAGAACCTGCGCAGATCGGATTTAGGAGAATGTCTTTTCATCGGCGAGCTTGAAAAAGAGAGCGACATTCTCTCCTTTGCCAAGCACGTCAAAAAGGCTCTGAGCTGCGAGGGACTGCGCTACACGGACGTGAAACCGAAGGTGAAAACCGTTGCCGTAGCCTCGGGCGCGGGCGGCTCGGACATTATCGCCGCCGCTGAGGAGGGCGCCGATGTTCTTGTTACGGGCGAGATAAAGCACCACGACATCAACGAGGCTAACGCTCTGGGCGTAAATATTATTGACGCGGGGCACTTTAAAAGTGAAGATATTGTCATTTTACCGCTGAAAAAGCGCCTTGAAGAAGCGTTTTCTGAAATAATTTTTACAAAATCGCAGGTTTACGGAGATAAAATTAAATATCTTTAAAAATTCATTGCATAATCTGTAACAATTTGGTATAATGATATGAGATGTTTTTTAATAAATGACGAGGATATATGAGGATAAGAAAAAAGAAATGGGCTGAGCCCGAGCTGAGCGTTTGCGACTTTTTTGTAAAGAATCCCGAGGAGCACGCCGGCAAGTGGAAATCGGCATTCAAAAAGGAGCAGCCGCTTGTGCTTGAGATCGGCTGCGGAAAGGGCGGCTTTGCCGGGCAATTCGCTCTGCAGCACCCCGAAATCAATATAATAGCGCTCGACATCAAAATCGACATGCTGGGCGTTGGCAGGCGCACGATCGTTAAGCTGTTTGAGGAAGCCGGCAAGTCAGCCGATGAGATCGACAACCTCTTGCTTGTCAACTACAACGTTGAGCAGCTTGACAGGGTGATAAAGCCCGAGGACAGGATCGAGCGGCTGTTTATCAACTTCTGCAACCCGTGGCCTCGCCCCAAGCACAAAAAGCGCCGCCTTACATACTACAAAAAGCTTGAAATGTACAAGAGCTTTTTGCTGCCCGAGGCTCAGATACGCTTTAAAACCGACGACGACGAGCTGTTTGAGGAAAGCCTTGAGTACTTTGCCCAAAGCGGCTACGACATAACCTACCTCACACGCGACCTGCACCAAAGTGACTTTGACGAAAACATTGTCACCGAGCACGAGCGGATGTTTACCGAGGAAGGCAAAACCATTAAATTTTTGATTGCTAAACAGCACTTTGAATAACAACAGGAGGGAACGCGGATGAAACTGAAATCGGTTGCGGCAGCGGCGCTCGGCGCGGCTCTGCTTTGTCTTACCGCAGGCTGCAGCATTACCGACATCGGCAAAGAAGATCTGCTGCGCCCTCCCAAAACAATGGGCGACGAGGCGGAAATCGAGGCGCTCATCTCAAACGCGGCGCCCCA
>CAZVSQ010000085.1:0-5255 GCA_964629925.1 uncultured Ruminococcus sp. | reverse complement strand
AACTACCGCAGCGCGATTATCATGCACGACCTCAACGGCGACAACGTTGACGAGGCCATTGCCTTTTTCCGCGAGAAGGACAGCGCCGCCGGCGTTCACATGCTGATGATGTGCGATATCGACGGCGAATGGGAGGTCACGGGCGATTTCGTGACCGAGACCGCCGACGTAGACTGTGTTGACTTTGCCGACATAAACGACAACGACTCTCAGGAAATCGTTGTGGGCTACGCTACATACACCTCAAACGTCAACTTCCTTTCGGTTTATTCCTACGAAAACGGCAAGACAAACGCCGTTGACTCGGGGCAGAACTACTCCGCCTTTTACTGCGGAAGCTTTGACGGCAGCGGAAAAAGCAACATAATCACCCTCTCGCTCTTCACCACCGAAAACGAGGCTAAGGCTACGATGCTCGCCTATAACTCAAACCGCGGCGCGCTTGTAACAAAGGCTTCCGCCGCTATGGATCCCAACGTCGTAAGCTACATGAACATGGCTCAAACCGAGCTGGGCGACGGCGTAAAGGGGCTTGTTATTGACGGCACGCTGTCAAGCGGCGGGCTAAACACCCAGATAGTTTACTACAACAAAACCAAAAAGGCGCTTGAAAATCCGCTGTACAAGGATAAAAAGCTGAACCCTACCCAGCGAAGCAGCTCGATCCTTTCGACCGATATCGGCAACGACCTGAAATACGAGATCCCAACCGTTACTACCCTGCCCTTCAACGAGGCGAGCGGCGCGTTCACGGCTGCCGACCAAGTGGTATGGAACAATTTCAGTCTGGAGCAGGAGCAGCTTACAGCCGTTCAGCGCACGGTCGCCAACTACAGCTACGCCTACACTATCAAGATACCCGACACTTGGGAGCAGGGCACATTTACCGCGCTTTTGAACGAAAGCGGCGACGAAATGCGCTTTTGCGAATGGGCTGACAAGCAAGCCGGCAAAACCGTTTTTGAGATAAGGGTCTTCAAGGTCGCCGACTGGGACAAAGGCGTCGGCAGCGACAGATACACACTCATTTACAAGGACAACCGCTACGCCTACACCTTTATCATCCAAAGCACGGAAAGCGTGCTGGCAATGGAAAACGACCAGATAAAAACCGCGTTTTCCCTGCTTAACCAAACACTGAACGCAAGCAGCAAATAGTACTGATTAACATAAATATTTATTCAAACGGAGGTTTTGAGATGAAAAAAATACTTGTTTGTGAAGATGAATCCGCCATCCGCGATTTTGTCGTCATCAACCTTACCCGCGCGGGATATGACGTTGTTGAGGCGGACTGCGGCGAAACCGCGCTTAAAAAGTACGACGACAACAACGGCGATTTTGACATTGCCATTCTCGACGTTATGATGCCCGGTATCGACGGCTTTCAGGTCTGCAAGGAGCTGAGGAACCGCAACGGCGGAATCGGAATAATCATGCTCTCGGCCAAAACCCAGGAAATGGACAAGGTTACGGGACTTATGCTCGGAGCTGACGACTACGTTGCAAAGCCCTTCTCCCCCAGCGAGCTTTTGGCGCGCGTTGATTCGCTCTACCGCCGTGTAGCTCTTGCTCAGTCCCGCGCCGAAAACAACTTTAAAGAGGAGCTTAAGTCGGGCGACTTCACCCTCAACCTCAGGAACCGCGCGCTTATGAAGGGCAGCAAGATGATAGAGCTGACTCAGTTTGAGTTCCAGATCATGGAATATTTCTTCTCAAACCCCGGAACCGCGCTCGACAGGATCGACATTCTCAACCACGTTTGGGGCGACGCCTATGTGGGCGAGGACAAGATTGTCGACGTTAATATCCGCCGCCGTAGCATGAAGGTGGAGGACGAGCCCTCTAACCCCAAGCACATCATCACCGTATGGGGGCTCGGCTATAAATGGGACTCGGGCGAATAAAAACTTGAAGGCCGCCACGCGGCAGGAAGCGCGCCTTTGGAAAACTTGTAATAACACAAAGGTTTCTGCAACGGCGCGTCAGGAGTCCGGCTTGTTTCAGACAATTTATCGCTCTTAGATAAGTGTTCCAAGTTGATTGTCTGTAACGTTTGCTATGTTTCTAAACATTTCTGTCAAACTCGCGGCATTACAAATTCGGTCGGGCAATAAGCTTTACGGTAAGGCCTATCTGTCTGCACGACCAAAATTATTCATTATTCAGTAATCATTATTCAATATTTTAAAAAGGGGGTGCCAACATGGTAAAGGGAATTACAAAGCGCTGGATGATAAACACCCTCAGCGTTATTCTTTCCATTATCATTTTGATTGTTGTCATCCTTATTTTTTCCATAACCCACCTGTTTCAGTCACGCGTTGAGCAGGATCTGCACTCGGCTTCAAACGAGCTGAGCATGGTGTTTTCGGGCTTTAAGGCAGACAACCCCACCGACTTCACCTCTCTTTCGCGCGACTACATAGAAAACTTTGACAAAAAAGAGCAGATGGGCGTTATGGTGCTCAACACCTCGGGGCGCGTTGTGCTTACCTCAACGGGCTTTATTCCGTCGGAGGATGAAAAAATGACCGACTTTGACGAGGCAAAGCAGTCAGCCTCGGGCTACGCCTTCTGGAACGGCAAGCTGCTCTCGGGCGAGCGCGCCATGAGCGAAACGAGGATTATCTGCGACGAGAACAACAACGTCATAGGGGCGCTGCGCTACATTGTTTCAATGGAGCCCGCTCACAGCCGCACCCTGCTTTTCAGCGCTATTATCATAGCCGTGGGGCTCGGCGTTACCGCAATGGTGATCTTCTCGGGACTCGCGTTTATCCGCTCTATCGTTAAGCCCATACGCAGGCTGTCCGACGCCGCGGCGCAAATCGCTCAGGGCGACTTCTCCGCCTCCGAAAAAATAGAGCACAAATACAACGACGAGATCGGCGACCTCTGCGACGCCGTCAGCGACATGGCTAAAGACCTGCAGACGACCGAGCAGATGAAAAACGACTTTATATCGCGTGTTTCGCACGAGCTGAGAACTCCGCTCACGGCAATAAAGGGCTGGGCGGAAACAATGCAGCTGAGCGAGCGCGGCACGCTTGACCGCCGCACCTTTGACCGCGGCATGGGAGTAATCATAAAAGAGAGCACGCGCCTGACGGGTATTGTTGAGGAGCTTTTGGACTTTGGCAGGATCCAGAGCGGCAGAATGGTGCTGATGAAAGAAAAAATAGACATCCTCGCCGAATTTGACGAGACCGTCTACATGCTTAAGGAGCGCGCCGTTGAGGAGGGCATCCACCTGCTTTACGACGACCTTGACGTTGTTTATCCGCCGATTTACGGCGACCGCAACCGTCTGCGCCAGGTGTTCCTTAATATTCTTGACAACGCTCTTAAATACACGCCGAGAGGCGGCGTTGTCGCGGCTCAGGTTCTGTATTCAAAGGACGACCCCGACGTTATCAAAATAGTTGTGACCGACTCGGGCTGCGGTATCCCTGCCGAGGATCTGCCCCGAGTAAAGGAGAAGTTCTTTAAGGCTAACCAGACCGTCGGCGGCTCGGGCATAGGTCTTGCCGTCGCGGATGAAATCATGAACCTGCACAACGGCAAACTCGACATCGAAAGCGGCGAAGGAGTCGGAACCACCGTTACCCTCACCTTCCCCGTTTATAAAGAGGGCGAGGAAAACGCCTCTCCCGAAACGGTAAAATTGTAATCAAATCACATAGAAGGAAATAATAAACATGTCTAAGAAAACAAAGAAAATCACCTCTATCGGCGGAAGCGCGCTGATTGAGGGCATTATGATGAGAGGCCCCAAAAAGAGCACGGTCTGCGTGCGCACGGGCAAGGATGAAATTTACAGCGAGGATATCCGCATCACCACTATCCCCGAAAAGGTAAAGCTGTTCAAGGTTCCGTTTTTCAGGGGAATAGCGGGCTTGATAGATTCAATGAGGCTCAGCTACAAGTCGCTTATGCTCTCGGCCGACAAGGCGATCGAATCGGCGGAAATCGAGGAGGAGCCGTCCAAGTTTGAAAAGTGGCTCGACGACAAATTCGGCGACAAGCTTATGAAGGTGCTTATGGTCTTTTCGACTATCCTCGGGGTGGCGCTTGCTATCGGTCTGTTCTTCTTCCTGCCGTGGGGGCTTTTTGAGCTGCTTAAGCACTTTGTACCCGCGCTTCAGACGGGCAGCGAGGTCGTGACCTTCTGGCAGTCGGTATTTGAGGGCGTGCTGAAAATCGTTCTCTTTTTGCTTTACATAGTGATAGTTTCTCAGACACGCGACATGAAGCGCGTGTTCATGTATCACGGCGCCGAGCACAAAACGATTTTTTGTTACGAAAATGAAGAGGAGCTCACCGTAGCCAACGTAAAAAAGCAGATACGCTTTCATCCGCGCTGCGGCACAAGCTTCATGGTTATCATGCTTATCCTCGGCATTGCTATCGGTCTGTTCGTTCCGACCTTCCTCGGGTTCTGGCGGCCTGTCATCAAAATAGCGCTCATTCCCGTTACCTGCGGAATCGGCTACGAGCTTATCAAGCTCTGCGGAAGGCACGACAACGCGTTTACGCGAATTATAGCCGCTCCCGGTCTTTGGGCGCAGCGCATCACCACCAAGGAGCCCGACGACGATATGATCGAGGTAGCTATTGAGGCTATCAAGGCGGTCATCCCCGAGGACGGCTCCGATATAGTCAACTGCGGATGTTAAAGGAAGTTTTCCGCACTTGCCGCGAAAAGCTGCAAAACGGCGGCATTGAGAACGCTGATTATGAGGCTCAGTGCATTGTTGAAGCCGTTACGGGCTTGGGCAGAGCCGCGCTTATCGCGCACGGAGATACGCCTGTCGCGGATGGGCAAAAGCGGCAGATAAATTCTATTACAGAAAAAAGATTGACGCGTTATCCGCTGCAATACCTGCTCGGGAAGTGGAGCTTTATGGGCTTTCCCCTATTTGTCGGCGAGGGCGTGCTTATTCCGCGCGACGACACCGAGGTCTGCACGGGGCTTTGCCTTGACTATCTCAAAGGAAAAAGCGGCGCTAAGGCGGTCGACCTCTGCTCCGGCAGCGGAGCTATCGCGATAGCGCTTGAAAAGCTGGGCAACGCCGATGTAACGGCAATTGAGCTGAGCGGCGAGGCGTTTAATTTTCTAAAGAAGAATATTGATTTGAACGGTTCAAAGGTTAAGGCAGTCAAAGGCGACGTTCTTTTGTGCCACGGCGAGTTCCCCGGCAACAGCCTTGATTTGATCGTGTCAAACCCTCCGTATATAAAAAAGGACGATC
>CAZVSQ010000084.1:0-7979 GCA_964629925.1 uncultured Ruminococcus sp. | reverse complement strand
CTTTTCAATCAGCTCGAGGCAAATTTCATACTCGGTTTCCGAAGCGCTCGGAAAGCCTATCTCGATCTCCTTAAAGCCCATATCCACAAGCGCGTGGAAGAACTCAAGTTTTTCCTCGAGGTTCATCGGGTCGATAAGCGCCTGGTTGCCGTCGCGCAAGTCAACGCTGCACCAGATAGGCGCTTTTGTGATAGTCTTGTTCGGCCATGTGCGGTCGGGCAAGTTGATTTGCTTAAACGGAATGTACTTTTGATAAGACGGTTTCATTTTGACAGCCTCCATATGACTTTGCTGGAATCCATTATTCCGTATTATGGATTCCGCACACAAAAGAACGCCCCTTAAATGCAACCTAAATTGCAATAAGGGACGAAAAAATCGTGGTACCACCCAAATTCAAGCATACGTCGCCGCATACTCCTTACAGACTTCCAACAAAGTCCTGACCGATAACGCAGTCCTGCGTTCCGCGCTAAAAAGTTCACGCGAAAAACTCGGGGATGAGCTATACATATAAACCTTCACGCTGCCTTTCACCGACCGTCAGCTCTCTGAGGAGAATAATTTATATCTTGTTCCCGTCACTGTCTTTAAGGGGTTTTCTGTTGTACATTCTATTATATAGAGCGGATTTGAAAATGTCAAGGCTTTTTTTGCGGTGATTTTGATGACTTAAAGGCTTTTTCCGTTAATCTTTCCGAAAGCCCGAAGGTTCCTTCGGTCGCAAGCAGCATTAAAAGCGGAGTGAAGTTGAACGGGTACCGCGCGTTAGTCTCCCAAATCAAAAAGAAAATCACCATTCCGAAAACGATTATGCGGAAAAGCAGCGTCAGTCCGGCTTTTCCTTTGCGCCGTGCGTGCAGGCCGGAATACGCAGTCATAAGCATCAAAAACATCTGATAGCCAAAGCAGAAGGCGAAGAACGGAAACCTAAGCTTTCCGTCGTACAGCACCAGCTCGTGCAGAGGTGTGCGGTGCTTATAGTGGCTCAGATAGTTTGCGATGTAATAAGTGCCGTCCATATATGTCCATACGACCTTGCCGCCCAGATGTTTAGCCAGTCCGACTGCGCCCATATCGCTTATGCGCCTGCCGATTTCCTTTAGGTTTTCCTCCTGACGTTCGGATTTTGAGCCGAGGCTTTTTGAAAAATCGCTGTCTTCCTCATTGAACGCGCCCAAGTCCTTTAGCCCCATCATAACCCAGTGAGTTGGGGGAAACTGATAGCGCTCTGATGATTCCTCCGAGATGATTCCCGAATTTTTCAGCGCGACGGTAAACGAGGCGAAAAGCACGCAAAAGCTTAAAAGTATAGCCGCGCCCGCTTTTGCCGCCCGCTTTATTCCGTACTTTATAATAAGGTAAAGCAGCAGTGCAGGGATAAGAACAATAACGCTTCCTTTTATCTTAAAGCCTATAAAGCACAGCGCTCCGCTCAGCAGCAAAAACAGCAGCTTTTTAACTTTCGTTTTACTTTGAACGGCAACAACGAAGGTATATACCGTTCCTATTACAAAGGGTATGGAATACGAATCGGTGTAATAATACGCGGTGTAGGTGTAGTACGGCGTAAAGAACGCGCATAGCGCCAGCGTAAACAGCGCCTTTCTTTCACCGAAAACTCTGCGCGAGGTCAGCACCGTCATCAAAACGGCGATGTTTATTGAAATCGTGCTGAGAATTGTCAGCGGCAAATGCGAGGTCGTACCGGTAAGCTTGTAAATAAATGTGTTGATAAGAAGATAAACAAGATTGTTTTGGTACCTTACTATATAGTGCCCGTTGAAATCCGAATCGATGCAGTCAAATGAGTTTTCACTGAATATTCTTTTCGCGTAGCTGTCTATTATGGAAACATCGGTCACGGGGTTCATTTGCAAACAGAACATAAACACAAGCTGGATAACAAGCATAAGCCCTATGCAAATAAAAATTACTCTTGTGTTGTACTTGCGGACGCTCAGTTTATCGGCGATAGGGGATTTGTTAAGGAACCTGCTAAGCGCAATAAAAGCGAAAACAACAGCGGCAAAGCTCAATATCAGCGCGGCAAACCTGAGAATAACAAGCGGTATCGGCATCGGGTATTCCGTGCCAAGCTCGCCGAATACCGCAACGGCTATCATTCCGCCGACAAGTGTAAGGGCAAAAATACCTATATAAAAAAAGAAAAAACCTCTGTTTGCTATATTAGATGTTTTTTGTGAAAGAGAATATCGTTTCATAGTTTTAATACCTATATAATAACGTTGATTATAATGAAATTATATAAAAGATATAGAGCAGTGTCAAGAAATAGGAAAAGAAATAAACGGTTAATTTTTGTAAAAAGCTCAAAAAATTATTGTGTTTTGTGTAATCAAATGATATAATAAATAAAATATGCGGCATATAAAAAGGATTTTGCCGTTTTGGAGGGCGCATGAAGGAACTTTTTTCGTTGATTGCAAAGGGCAATTTCAAGGGTGTTTTCTTTGAAAAGACCGACAATGTGTTTATTCAGTTTTTCCGCTACTGCTTTGTCGGCGGTATCGCTACTCTTGTTGAGGGCGGCGCACTCTGGCTGATACAGCATTTCGTGTTCAAAGACGCCGAGGGCTTTTATGTATATTTCTCTCAGGGTATAGCGTTTGTGCTGGGGCTTATCGCAAATTTCATTCTCTCAAAGCTGTTTGTTTTTCAGGAGAAAAGCGAAAAAACAAATGCCGCGGGCGAGTTTGCAGCCTATGCCGTAATAGGCGTGGTAGGGCTGCTTATCAAGGAGCTGCTGCTTTGGGTGTTCAACATTCAAATCGGCTGGCACTATATGCTGGTATGGGTTTTCTCCACTCTTATTGTTCTTGTTTGGAATTATGCGGCACGAAAGGTGCTTCTTTACAGAAAGAAAAAATAATGTGAAAAGGTGTAAATAAAATGCAGAAGGTATTAATCATCGGCGCGGGTCCCGCGGGCTTGACAGCGGCTTATGAGCTGATGGACAAAAGCAAGGATTATGAGGTCATCGTGTTTGAGGAGAGCGACCGCTTCGGCGGTATTTCGCGCACGGTAAATTACAAGGGCAACCGCATGGATATGGGCGGACACCGCTTCTTTTCCAAGGTCCCCGAGGTAAACGAATGGTGGGAAAAGATGCTTCCCACTCAGGGCGCAATGCCTTATGACGACGTGGCTTTGGGCAGGGAATCGACCGTTTCTCAGGGCGGCCCCGATCCCGAAAAAACCGACAGGGTAATGCTGCGCAGGAACCGTCTGTCGCGTATTTTCTTCAACTCAAAGTTCTTTGACTATCCCATTTCGCTGAAGTTTGATACCATAAAAAACATGGGCTTCGGCACCACTATCGTTGTCGGCTTCAGCTATTTAAAAAGCGCGATTTTCAAAAGAAAGGAAAACTCGCTCGAGGACTTCTACATCAACCGCTTCGGCAAAAAACTCTATTCTATGTTTTTTGAGAATTACACCGAAAACCTATGGGGAAGGCACCCAAGCGAGATCTCTCCCGAATGGGGCGCCCAGCGCGTAAAAGGTCTTTCTATCAAGGCTGTGCTCGGCGACATCTTCGGCTAGATGTTCCACAAAAAGAACCGCAAGGTCGAGACCTCGCTTATCGAGGAGTTCGCCTATCCCAAGCTCGGTCCCGGTCAGCTCTGGGACATCACCGCCGCCGATTTTGAGAAGATGGGCGGTACGATAATCAAAAACGCCAAGGTAGTAAACCTCATAAAAGACGGCAATAAGCTGACAGGGCTTGTATATGAAAAGGACGGCAGGCGCGTAACTGTTGAAGGAGACTATGTCATCTCCTCAATGCCCGTCAAGAACTTGGTAGAGGGAATGAACGGCGTTCCCAAAAAGTATCTTGAAATCGCCTCGGGACTGCCGTACCGCGATTATATGACGGTCGGCGTGCTGCTTAAGCACCTCAACCTCAAAAACGAGACAAAGACAAAGACAATGGGCAATATCGTGCCCGACAACTGGGTTTATGTGCATGACAAAACCGTAAAGATGGGGCGCTTCCAGATATACAACAACTGGTCGCCTTACATGGTAAGCGATATTGAAAACACCGTTTGGATGGGGCTTGAATACTTCTGCAACGAGGGCGACGAAATGTGGAGCATGAAGGACGAGGACTTCGGCAGAATGGGCGTGTCCGAGATGGTAAAAATGGGGCTTATCAATCAGGAGAGCGACGTTCTCGACTTCCACGTTGAGCGCGTTAAAAAGGCTTATCCCGCGTATTTTGACACATACGAGCACATGGATGAGCTCAGGGCTTATCTTGATTCGATAGATAACCTTTTCTGCGTAGGACGCAACGGTCAGCACCGCTACAACAACATCGACCACAGCATGTGCACCTCGTTTGAAACCGTAAAGAACATTCTCTCGGGCGAAACAAGCAAGGACAACATCTGGAACGTAAACACCGAAAAGGAATATCACGAGGAAAAGGAAAATAAGTGATGGAAAAACAACCTATCGTAAAACAGCGCACCTTCGATGCGGTTTTTGATATAGTCCTGAAGCACCCGTTTGTTTTTGCCGCGCTGTTCTGTCTGCTTTTGATCCCGATGGGCTTTGCTCAGGTAAATCACGTTGACTCCGACGGCATATTAGCCGAAGCGGTTATTTTTGTTCTCGTAACTGCCGCGCTGTTTCTTCTCGGCAGACCGAGCAAAAGCTTAAAGGTAAATATATACCTCGCGGCGATGTCGGCGGCGGTTATAATTGTGTATTCATTGCTGGTCGACGACAATCACAACAACGCGCTGATGATGTTTGTGCCCGCGCTGATAATCATTATTCAGCTTGCGGTCGTGATGTATTTTGAAAAGTCGCTAAGCGTCGACCGCGCAGTGTTTTTGATGATCATTATCGGCGTGGTTCTCCGCTACTGCTACTGCCTGAAATACAGCTCAACCGAAATGCAGCATGATATCGGCTCGTTTTCGGGGCAGCACGGTCATCTTTCGTATATCAATTACTGGTACGAAAACGGCTTGTCGCTGCCTGATTTTGACATAACAACGCGCTGGCAGTTTTATCATCCGCCTCTGCACCATATGCTTATGGCTCTCGGAATGGATATTTTTACCTTCCTCGGGCTTGATGAAAGATGGGCTCAGGAGGCTATCCAGATACTTCCAATGATTTACTCGGCGCTGAGCATGGTTGTCTGCTATCGCATTTTCAAGCTTGTAAAGTTAGATGGCGCGGGGCTTGTTGCCGCAATGGCGGTTCCGTGCTTCTACCGCACCTTCATCATTTTCGGCGGCGCTTATAACAACGATATGCTCTGCACGCTGTTTATGCTGCTCGCCATGCTCTGGACCGTTAAGTGGTATTACAGGCAGACTGTTCTGTATATCCTGCCTATCGCGCTCTGCGTAGGCTTGGGTATGATGACAAAGCTCTCCGCGTGGATGGTCGCGCCCGCGATCGCGCTTGTTTTTCTGTGGGTGTTCATCAAAAATATCAGAAAGCCGCTCCGTTACATCGGACAGTACGCGGCGTTCGGCGGCGTGTGCGCTCCGCTCGGACTATGGTGGGGAATACGCAACGCGATCGAGCAGGGCATTTCGATCACCTATGTACCCGATGTTAAAATGACAAGGATGTCGGTCGAGCAGATCCACGCTATGCAGAGGCTGTTTGACTTTGACCTGTCGCAGTTCAACTATCCGTTCGCGGCATTTACAATGTACAATGCGCCATATGACGAGTACAACCCTATCATCGCACTGTTCAAGACCTCTTTGTTTGACGAGTATCATAAAGAAGGCGACGGCTTCGGAGTAGAAACAGCGCTTGTGATTTTTGCGGCTGTGCTGGCGATTATCGGATTGATAGGTCTGATATACTTCATCTGCAAAAAATCAAACGGCGTCGATTTGCCGATAAAGCTGTTCTTCGCTTTGATTTTTGTCACGATTCTGGTGTCATATATCCTGTTCTGCTTCCAGTTCCCGTATGTATGCACCGAAAACATCCGCTACTGTATCCCGATAATTCCGATCCTAGCAATGGGCATGGGCTTCCTGCTCAACGCGGTTATCGGAAAGCTTAAAAAAGCAGGGGAGAGAAAATAATACTATAAGGGGCCGGCTCAAATACTCAGATCGAGTTTTGAGCCGACCCCTTCTTATCGCTCGCCTTCGAGTCCGGTCAGCGGCTTTGCTTGTAAAAATAAAAACCTAATACCCAAAAGGGCATTAGGTTTTTTTGGTGCCGGTGACCGGACTCGAACCGGTACGGTATCGCTACCGGCGGATTTTGAGTCCGCTACGTCTGCCAATTCCATCACACCGGCGTGCAACGTTAGTATTATACAATAAAGCATTTAAAAAATCAAGTGGATTTTTCAATAAACTGTTTTCTAACCGCTTTTTATATGTTATACTTTATTCAGAACCCGTAAAGGAGGTTTTGTTGTGAAAGTGAAAAAGGTTTTTGCCGCTATTTTGGCGGCGGCTTTGCTGGCTGTTTCATCGGCTTCTGTTTCGGCAGTCGATTTAAGCGTGCCCGCAAAGGATGTTATCACCGTTGAAAAAATAGATTTCAATAACCCTGATTTTATACGTGGAATGGACGTTTCCTCGGTTATCTCGCTTGAAAACGCGGGCGTTGCCTTTAAGAGTGAATCGGGGGAGCAGCAGGATATTTTTAAAATCCTTGCCGACAACGGCGTAAACTATATTCGCGTGCGCGTGTGGAACGATCCGTATGACGGCAGCGGCAGCGGCTACGGAGGCGGCAACAACGATTTGAACACCGCTAAGCTTATCGGAAAGCGCGCCGCCGACAACGGCATGAAGCTGCTCGTCGACTTCCATTACTCCGATTTTTGGGCTGATCCGGGTAAGCAAAAGGCTCCCAAGGCGTGGGAAAATTATACGGTTTCTCAAAAGCAGAGCGCTCTGTATGACTACACTCTTAATTCTTTGAACGAATTAAAAGCAGTGGGCGCTGATATAGGCATGGTTCAGATAGGCAACGAAACTACCTCGGGGATCGCGGGCGTTTCCGATTTTAACGACGTTCATAAGCTGTTTTCGGCAGGAGCAAAGGCAGTGCGCGATTTTGATAAAGATGTTTTAGTCGCGCTGCATTTTACAAACCCCGAAAAGGCCTCAACAATTAAGTGGTTCGCCGACTACCTCAATCAAAAGCGAGTTGACTATGATGTGTTCGCCACATCATATTACCCGAGCTGGCACGGCAGCCTTGAAAACCTTACCGACGTATTCAACTACGTTTCAGGCACTTACGGCAAATACACCATGGTCGCCGAGACCTCGTATCCCTTCACGCTCGACGACACCGACGGCCACGGCAACACAATCAGCCAATGGAACAACAATACGGGCGAGAGCATGCTCTGGGACTTTTCAACTCAGGGACAGGCAGACGAGGTTCGCGCGGTGATGAACGCCGTAAACAGCGTCGGCAACGGCAAGGGCTTGGGCGTTTTCTACTGGGAAGGCGCGTGGATCACAGTAGGGGACACTACGGGCAAGAGCGGCAGCGCGTGGACGCGTCAGTACAATATGAATAAAGCGCTTTGGGAAAGGTACGGCTGCGGCTGGGCTGCCTCATACAGCGGTGAATATGACGCCGACGCGGGACAGTACTTTGGCGGAAGCGCGGTCGATAATCAGGCGTTCTTCGGCGCTGACGGCAAGGCTCTGCCTTCGCTTCACGTCTTTAAAAACGTAGTCACAGGCTCGATGGATATTGATGTTCTGCCCGGCGACGCGAACGGCGACGGCGTTGTTTCAATAAAGGATGTAACGACGCTCCAACGCTTCCTTTCGGAGTACGAGGAGCCGTCTGACGAGCGTAAGCTTGCCTCGGATGTTGACCGCGACTGCGTGCTGTCAATCAATGATGTGACCGCTATTCAGAGTTATCTTTCTGAGTATGATATAGAATTGCTGTAGGCGTTTTTGACTTTGATTTGCAACATTAACAAA
>CAZVSQ010000083.1:0-8064 GCA_964629925.1 uncultured Ruminococcus sp. | reverse complement strand
ACCATGTCAAGGTACCACTGAGCTTTTTCGGCAAAGGTTTTGCGCATTTCAAGCACTTCTTCGTCGGTGTAGATTTCCTCCTCGCCTGTGTATTCACCTGTTTGTTCATCGGCAATCAGCTTGCCCCAGTGAAAGACGATCGCGGACGGAACCCAGCCGCCTGTGCTGAAATCATAGCTGTATTCAAGACCGTACATAGCGCATACATAGAAAAGCTCGGGATGAATATTGAGTACGGTAACTGCCAGCGGATGGATATCATCCTCGGAAAGATCATACTCCGAAATGTCCACATGCGGATTCATGTTCAACAGCTCGCTCGCCGTATGATCCACGGCGTCCTTGTGGGCTTCATAAAAAGCCTTGTTTCCCGAGATGAAGCCGTAGGTCGCCTCGCTTTTTAATTGAGAAGCGGAGGCAGGCGCGACGGCAAAAACCGAAAGAGTAATTATCACCGCGAGAGAGGCGGTTATTATCCGTTTGAATGTTTTAAGTTTTTTCATTGTATATCCCTCCGTAGGTTATTGAGGCTGTTTCGTATTATTATATCATTTAGGCACATATCGCTTCAATGCGCAAAACGCCGTATTTTTGGGGTGGTTTTTGTAAGGTTTGTTAATAGATATATGGATTTTTAGGTTGACTTTGCATTTTGGGGGTTGTATAATGTTGCTACCGGATTTTGGAAAGGATGAATTAACGATGAAAAGATCAATCAAACGGCTGCTGTCGGCTGTGCTGACCTCGGCGATCGTCATTACGGCTATGTCCTCGGTTATTTCTGCCGTCGCGGCCGAAGAAATACTCAACGTTGAAGCCGCTGAGATAGGGGTGATCACTAACCCTAGGACTCAGCCCGAAGCGAATGTTGTGTGCCCTCCCGGAACAAAAGGTGAGGACGGCAAGCAGCACCTTCCGGTTTTGGTGATCGTTGCCGGCTTTAACGACCTTGATTACGATTCCTCTTACAACTGGTCGGATGTGTTTTTCGGCAGCGGCAAGGAAACCTTAAAACAGTATTTCCGTACCATGTCGCACGGCGATTTTGTTGTTGAGCCCGCAAAAGAAAGCGACGGCGCAAGCGACGGCGTAATACATGTTAAACTCAACAGCAACCACTGGAACTACGCCGACTCAGACTATGCAAATAAAGAAACAAGCGCAGTCAGCGACGCCATTAAGGCAGCAAAGGACTATATCGGCAAAGAGGATCTGGCGCTTTATGACAAGAACGGCTCGGGAGCTATCGATACAAACGAGCTTATGGTGGCGGTTCTGTTTGCGGGATATGATTATTCCTCAATAAACAAGAGCACCATGAAAGACCGAACAAAGATGAGCCGCGCGTGGTTTGACAGCTTCAGCATGAGCAGCGCGCCCGTGATCAATGATATGAAGATACCGTTTTATATCACAAGCGCCGAGAAAAAGCTTGTAACGGAAAACGGCAGGGTAATCCAAACCTCATTCGGCGCTATCGCTCACGAGTCGCTTCATTATATTGGTATCCCCGATTATTACGCCTATACCAATACCTCGGTGCGCAGCGGAGTAAACGCCTATGAATGGGATTCATATAAGCCCGAGTGCCTCAGCATCATGGCTCGTCCTCACGGAGTCCTTGTTGACGACGCCGGCAACCCCGACGTCGAAAGCACCTCGCCGTATTCGCTTGACCCGTGGGCTAAGATCCGTTTGGGCTGGGCGACATATGAAACGGTTGAGGCTGCCCAAGAGGGCACGATCAGCAAAACCGTTAACGCGCTCAACTACAACGACGTTGAAAACGATAAGGAAATATTCCTCCGCGTAAATATTCCCGGAAACGCCGACGAGTATTATCTTATTGAGAACCGTCAGCTAAGGGGCTATGACGCGGGAATGAAGTATGACCCAAGGTTCATTGATTCATTCAGCAACGGCGGCATAGTTATTTGGCATATAGACGATTCTGTTTTAAACGCTTATATTGACAAAAACAAAAGATATACCTACCTTCAGTCAATGGTTATCAACAACACCTTCCACCGCCCGGCGATTATGCCCGTGTTTGTTGAGAACGACAATACAGCTTGGAATAAAAGCTGCAATTTCCTGGGCAACGACGTAAACTTCCGCGCCGGTATCCACAGCGCCGAGTCGCTTGCGCTTTACGGGCTTTCCAAAATCGATCTGGTATGCTATAACGGCTCCGATTTAAACGATTATCCCTATGAAGACCGCGAATATGTTGACCGCGTATGCGACAGAGAGTACACCGGTATCTCGGTTACGGTTCCGTCAAACTCCGACAGCATGGAAATCGCTATAAATTTTAACGATAACGACCATCCTCAGAAGATGAAGCCCGTATATCTTGAAAAGACCGACGCTGTGTTCTCAAACACAAAGAGTTTCAGCGACGTGCTCAGCGAACCGTATGTGTTCGCATATGAAGATATTAACGAATACTTGGGCTACGAAAACTGGCCGGGCGTTAAAATGGAACGCGTAAGAGATAATATTTTCGTTGCTTATGTGCCCGAAAATTATAACCTATTTATCTTTAACACCGGAACCGATACCGCGGAATCGCCCGATCCTTTTTATGACGAGAATGCTGTTCCTAAGGATAACGAGAACATCTATTCAGCAGACGGCTGGAGCGTATATCAGAAAAAGGAATACTCCGCCGCACAAAAGAATCAGCAAATGCGCGGAGATATCAATATGGACGGCAATCTTAACATCAAGGACGTAACAATGCTGCAGCGCCATTTGGCTGAGTTTCAATACTTAAGCAGGCTTCAGCTTGTTCTAAGCGATGCCGACAGCGACGGACACATCAACATCACGGACTGCACAACTATCCAAATGAAGCTTGCCGAAATGTACAGCTTTACCCATCCATGCGGAAAGAAAATATCCGCCATCCGCATATAATCCGATAATCTACAAACAAGAAAGAGAGCGCCGATATGATAATATATTTTACCGGAACGGGAAACAGCCGCTTTGCCGCCCGGCGAATTGCCGAAGCAACCGGCGATGAGCTGTTTGACTGCTTTGAGTATATCCGCTCCGGAAAGGGCGCGGACTTTACCGATGCCGCGGTCTGTGTGTTTGCGGCACCTGTGTATGTATCGGCTCCTCCGCTTGTTTTTGTCGACTTTATCCGCCGCTCACGGTTTTCCGAGGGCTGTCCCGCGTATTTCGTTATGACCTGCGCGGGCGCAATGGGCGCGGCTCCGGTCTACTGCAGCAAGCTTGCTGACGAAAAAGGGCTTTTGTACCGCGGCACCGCTCAAATCAAACTGCCGCAGAATTACATTCCGTATTTTAAAACAGGAACGCCCGGACAGAACAAGGAGAAGATAGAGGCGGCGCTGCCCGAGCTTGACAGGGTTTCCGAAATAATAAGCCAAAGCCGCGAGCTGCCCGACCCCGGAACAAAGGCTTGGGAGCGCCTTACCACGCCGCTTGTTTTAAAGCCGTATTACAAGCTGTTTGTCCGCGCAAAGGCGTTTAATGCTACCGACAGCTGCATAGGCTGCGGAAAATGCGCGGCGCTCTGTCCGCTTAACAACATAACCCTGCGCGATAAAAAACCCGTTTGGGGCTCAAACTGCACCCACTGCATGGCGTGCATTAACCTATGCCCCAAGGACGCTGTTGAGTACGGCAAAAAAACGCGCGGAAAGCCCCGATACCACGGTCCGGAATACTAATATTAATATTCAACATCTTAGTATAAAAAAATCAGCTCTGAGATCAGGGCTGATTTTTGTTTGTATAATTTATTCGGGCGTTTTTCTGCCCATGGCGAGCAGCTGCTTTGTAGGGAAGGAAAAAATCGGTATCGAGCACAAAAACGCAACGCCCACGGCAATCAGAATATATATTACCGTTGCGGCGGTGTCGCCGGTGCGCACCTGGATCTTTTCGTATATCTTAAAGTGTTCAAATGTAATCAGGAACATTTTGTGCCAGAAGTATATTTGCAGCGTTTTCCCTCCCAAAGAGGTAAGAAAGCCCAGCCTTTTGTTTGGCACAAGACAAATGACCGAAAGCCCCAAAAGCGAGGATATTATGTAGGCGGCAACGCGGTAAAATACAAGATATGAATACGGCACATCCTTCAGCGCAGAAAAGCGGTTCCTTCCCGTAAACATTATTCTGAACCGCGTCACAAAAGTCAAGTCGGTAAGGCAGAGCGCAATAAAGCTTACAATTATCAGCGCCGCTATGATTTTGAGCCATTTTACCGAGGCGAGCTTTAGGATCTGCTCCGGAGTCAGGTAGTGACCGATCAAAAAGACCGGGAAGAACACTACTATTCTCATCAGCGCCAGAGTGTCGCCGAGGGACTTGTCAAAGCCGGCAAGGCAGCCTGCAAGAACCGACACCGATAGGATGATCCTCTTATCAAACGAGCGCAGAAGCCACGTAAGCAGTATAAACACAGCCATTGCGCCCATAAACCACGCATAGGTATCGTAAATGTCAAGAACCGAATACACAGCTTTTTCTCCCAGGAAAAGCCTCACGATCGAGGTGAACGCCCTGAGCACTATCCCGATCAATAAAAACGAAACAAACTTGCCGCGCGGAAATTTGGTTTCCGTGTCCATCGGCTTTAAAAACAGTCCGCTTATGAAGATAAACAGCGGCATATGGAAAGAATAAATGAATACAAACAGACTTTTTTCAAGATCGTTCCCTTTTGGGGTAAGGGCTAAAAAGTTGATCGCGTGTCCGACCACAACAAAAATTATCGCCAGAGTTTTTACGTTGTCAAACAGATAAATTCTCCGGTTTTGCGGCTGTTGAGGCAGTCTTTTTTGATCATTCTTTCGCCTCCTTTTGTTATTAAGGGCAGAAAATCACCCTTGTTTTTTTATTATAACATATAATGAGCCATAAAAAAAGATATATCTGCAAATTAATCAAAAAACAGAAATTATTGTTGACAATTCGGATCTGCGGTGTTATAATAGCGCAAACAAAAGTGAGGTACACAACAATGTTTGATTTATTTTTAGGAAAAATGAATCCTCAACACGGTCAGTGGCTGTCTGAGCTGCCGGCTTAGTTTGTTGTGTGTAAAATTATCTGTATTTAAACGCAACCGGTCAGCAGCTCTATGCAGCTTCTGGCCGGCTATTTTTTTACCTAAAGGCAGGAAAGGGGTGTAATTATGCCGGAACAGTCCGTTTACCACCAACATATTGAAGAATCCGAACAACAAAAACTAATCTGTCAAAAAGGAGAAAACAATGAAAGCAATAGACAAATCTGTTACGGCATATTACGAAGCCGGACGCGAATACAACCGTTTAAGAATGAATATAGGTTTGATCGAATTTGAACGCACAAAGGAGATTTTGCTTGAAACCCTGCCAAAGCCTCCCGCAGTGATTTACGATATAGGCGGCGCTTACGGCGAATACTCCTGGTGGCTGGCGTCGCTAGGCTACGAGGTTCATCTGTTCGATTTATCTGAAACAAACATCAAATTGAGCGCTGAGCTCGCAAAAGAATACCCAAATTGCTCTCTTGCCTCAAGCGAGGTATGCGACGCGCGGAATGTTCCGAGAGCCGACAACAGCGCCGACGCGGTGCTGCTTATGGGGCCTCTGTACCACATTACGGATTATGACGAGCGTATAAAGGCGCTTAACGAGAGCCGCAGGCTGCTCAAGAAAGGCGGCGTGCTGTTTGCGGCGGCGCTGACGCCGTTTTCCGTGCTGCTGTACAATATAACCGTGTATTCGCCTGACGGAGGAGAAAGCTATTTGGAGGATTCAAGGTTTTTGGCTATGGTGGAGCGCGAGCTGAAGGACGGCTGCCACATCAACCCGAACCGCGAGGTGTATAAGGGTATCGGCAGCGCTCACCTTCACACGGCAAAGGCGCTCAGGGAGGAGCTTTTGGATGGCGGCTTCGGTGATTCGATTGTCCACGGCGTGATGGGCGGCGCGTGGCTCGCTCACGACATCGACGGGCTGTGGAAGAACGAAAAATCAAGAAAAGCACTTATGGCTGCCGTTCGCCTGATCGATACGAACGAGGAAATAATCGGTCTTTCGGGGCACATGCTGGCGGTATCAAGGCTATAATAACAGGAAATGAAATTGCTATGAACAACACATTTTTAGAAAACTTTTATAATGAATACGACGAGGAAGGGCGGCTTGCTAACAACCGAGTCGGCAGGGTTGAATATCTGACAACCCGCAGATATCTGGATCCCCTTCTTACAAAAGACTGCACAATCGCGGAAATCGGCGCGGGCACGGGCAGATACAGCGTCACTCTCGCCAAGGAGGGCTATGACGTAACCGCCGTGGAGCTTTTACGGCACAACCTCGATATTCTCAGAAGCAAGCTCGACGGCAGCGAGAACATCAAAATCTATCAGGGCAACGCGCTTGATTTGAGCGTGTTAGCGGATAACGCCTGCGACGTCACGCTTCTGCTCGGTCCTATGTATCATCTTTATACGGATGAAGAGAAGATAAAGGCGCTCAAAGAGGCAGTAAGGATCACAAAAACCGGCGGTCATATTCTTGTCGCGTACTGTATGAACGAGGCGACCGTTATCCAATATGTTTTCGGCTGCAACAAGCTGAAGGAGGTAATGGATTTCAATATGCTCACCGACGACTGGAAGTGCGTCAGCGAGCCCAAAGACGTGTTCGAGCTGGTGCGCAGCGAGGACATTGAGCGCATAAACGCGGCTGTTTCCGTACAGCGCGAAAAGCTTGTAGCCGCCGACGGCGCAAGCCGTTATATCAGGGGATTTCTGGAGGAAATGGATGAGGAAACGTTTGAAAAATGGCTTTCGTATCATTTTGCCACCTGCGAAAGGCAGGATTTGATAGGAGCCGCAAATCACGCGCTGGATATTCTCAGGAAGGTTTGATTATATTATCAAATAATCTGTCCGGGCGGCAAAAGCAGCACGCTCAAGCTCCAATTTCCAAGCTATTAAAAGCTCCGTTATTATTGACTTAAAGCCGAGTATATGATAAACTGAAAATGATAGAATCAGCGCGGGCATGACGCTGATCACGCAGAGCAAGATAATATTATATGAGTGTGATTACTCGGATAAGGAGATTTTAATGGCAGACTATATTATCGCTACATCGTCGACCTCTGACCTTACGCGTGACTGGCTCGATGAGCACGGAGTTCCGTTTATTCCGTACACATACACGATCGGCAACGACGTTTTTGAGGACGACTGCCGCGAGGAGAGCCGCGCCGCAATTTACGCGGGCATGAGGAAGGGCGACCGACTTAAAACCTCAATGATAAACGAGGTGGTGTACAGCGACTTTTTCAGAAAGCTGCTCAACAGCGGCAAGGACGTTATCTTCCTCGATATGTCGCAGAAGATGTCGGTTTCTTACAAAAACGCGCTCAGCGCCGCAAAGCAGGTGCAGCCCTTGTACCCCGACCAAAAGCTGTATATTATGGATACGCTGTGCATTTCAGGCGGACTGGGAATGCTTGTTCAGAACATGGTTAGCCGCATGGAAAACGGCATGAGCTTTGACGACGTCATCAAGTGGGGCGAGGATAATAAGCTGAAAATCGCTCACCGCTTTACCGTAGACGACCTTAATTATCTCAAAGCCGGCGGCCGCGTGTCAAACGCCTCGGCGCTTGTGGGCTCGCTGCTTAATATCAAGCCGGTTCTGTATGTTCCCGACGGCGGTACTCTTGACGTTGCCAAAAAGATCCGCGGCAGAAAAAACGCCCTTAAGCTGATTACCGACTGCGTTATCCGCGACCTTGCGGCGGTTGACTGCACCGGAGCCGAGATCCATATCCTGCAAGCCGACTGCCTTGACGACGCCGAGCTTGTAAGTTCGGCTATCCGCTCCGCTTATCCGCAAATCGGCAAAATCGAGATCACGTCGCTGGGCGTTGTTATCGGCGCGCACTGCGGCCCCGGGCTTTTGACAGTCTTTTATTTCTGCAACGGCAGAACGCCCGAATAATATTTTTTACATCTTTATACTAATACTAATATCCAATAAAACCCTTTAACATCTGTTGCGTTAAATTCCGCAT
>CAZVSQ010000082.1:0-8088 GCA_964629925.1 uncultured Ruminococcus sp. | reverse complement strand
CACAAACACAAAGGAGCGGGTTTGCTGCCCACTCCTTAGTTTCAACGTATTACATATATGATTATAGCACCGCAAAAAGAAAATTTCAACCCCAAAAGGCAGAATTTAAGCCATTTTCAGAAAAATTTTAAAAAAGTTTAAAAAAACATTTGCATTTATCGGACATATGTGTTATAATATGAAACTGTTGAGAGCAAAATATGCTGATATAGCTCAGTAGGTAGAGTGCATCCTTGGTAAGGATGAGGTCACCGGTTCAAATCCGGTTATCAGCTCCATAATCCCTGAAAACCTCGGTTTTCGGGGATTTTTGCTATTTCTGCGCAAAATGTCAGACCGCGTCCTTTTTTCAGAAAAACAGTGAAGGGATGCGGTCTGAATTTATGTCCAAAAAAAGGATTTTAATGAACACAAGGAAAGAGAAAAAATTTTCAGAGGTCTGGAAGGAGTTTATCACCTCGCAGACAGCAAAGGGGATTTCCGACGCGACGATACGCAAGTATCATCAAGTCCTCCATAACATTTCAAAATACTTTGATATTGATATGCCGCTGGACAACCTCACCAAAAGCAAGCTGGAGGAAATGGTCGTTGAAATGCGGACGGCGGGACTTGCTCATAATTCGATAGCAACTTATGTCCGCGTTGTGAAAACCTTTTTGAATTGGTGTAGGGCTGAAAACATTGTCAGCGTCGATGTGCCGAATATCAAAGAAAAGGAAACCGTCAAAGAAACCTATACCGATGAAGAATTAGATTTGCTCTTGGAACGCCCCTCCGCTGATTGTCAGTTTTGCGAATACCGAAATTGGGTGATCGTCAATTTTCTTCTGAACAGCGGTTGTCGTGCCGCCACGATTCGCAATATCCAAAACCGCGATGTCAGTTTAGCGGACAATCAGGTGATTTTCCGTCATACGAAAAACGGCAAAATACAAGTCATTCCGCTGTGCTCACGGATGGTTAATGTTTTAAGGGGCTATATGACTGTAAGGGGCGGTTCATCTACGGACTATCTCTTTTGCGATCAATACGGCGGTATGCTCTCCGAAAACGCTCTGCGGTTGGCGATAGCACATTACAATCAGCGGAGGGGCGTTCAAAAGACAAGCATACACCTGTTCCGTCATACGTTTGCGCGGAAATATCTGGTTGATTGCGGAGGAAACGCCTTTACGCTCCAAAAGCTGTTAGGTCATTCCACGCTGACGATGACAAAACGCTATTGTGCTATTTTCGACGCTGATATAGCGAAAAATTATGACAGCGTTTCACCCTTGGCGCAAATGTATCATCCAAAAGAGAAGATACAAAAACGTAGTAAAGCGTCTTGAAACATCTTTGAACATCTCCGAACATCTTTACACATAAATGAAACAAATGGGAACATCTTTTCAGGTGTTCCCATCATCTTTATACATATCCATTGATTTTTGAAGGAATTTCCGCATTTCTTCCACGACAGCGGCAGGACTCACAATCTGAATGGAGCGTCCGAAGGTCGAAACCCACGCGAAGAAAGGCGGGCTGATTTCCACATTCTGCGAAAATGTAAAGTGTTCGTTATCGGCGGTCATCATCATAATGTCCTTGCCGAATTTGTCTATCACAGCGGAAGCAATATGATTATGACAGCGGAAAGTGATGTTATAAACCTTGCCAGTCACATACATATCAAAAACCTTGGCTTGCCGCTGTGTCAGGTCTTTTTCTCTGAAAAGGTCATGTCCCTCGCGCCGCTCCAACAGCGGTTTAGAAATGTTCTCCATTCTATCCACACGATAAAACCGAAACTTCTTGCCGTTGTAGGCGTAAAGATAATAATTGCCGCTGTTCCAATAGAGGGCAAAGGGGCTGACAATCAATTTCTCTCCGCTCTTGGAATAGGATTTGGGGTTTTGTCTGTTTGGTGAATATTGGAAATACCGAAAAGCGGTTTTTCTGTCGTTTGCTATAGCGTCGTGGAGCTTGTCGGCATCCTTTACCACGCTTTCGTTTTTGCTCCGCACTCTGTCGGCAACATAGGAAGGGCGGTTCAGCTCCTTCCGCAGCTTTTCGCCAGCCATATTGCGGATTTTCTTTGTAATTCTGTTGGCGGTTGTTTCTGTGATGAATTTGGACGCTTGAATGCTGTCTATCATATAGCGCAGTTCGTGCGGTTCAAAGGGAGGGTTCAAAACATAATAGCCTTTTTTGTGCTCGTCATATTCCAGTTGAAGATAAAAATAGTCCTGTAATACCTCTAAATCGCGGTATATCGTCTTTTTCTCTACTGGATAGCCTTTGCTCTCCAAATACTTTTCCATCTCTCCGCGCCGCTTTGGGTGCTCTTTTAAGGCGTTTGCCAAAAGGTATTCACGCAGTAAAAGCAAACGGATTGCCATATTTACGCCGCTGTTTCCTTTTTTCATACGCTTGCCCTCCGATGTCGGTTTTCTCCATTATAGCATACCAAAAACAAAAAGAAAAGTGACAGCGGAAAAGCAATTGTAAAAATTTTGATTTTTTCACTCAAATTATTAAAAATGTATTGAAATTTTTGGTTGATTGTGATACTATAATGATACCACACTTATTACTTGAGTGTTAGATTTTTATGTTTTTCACATAAAAGCAAAATCTGCGATTTTGTATAGACAAAACCGCAGACGCTCCGCTATGGATTTTGCTTTTTGTGAAGATTCAAGTAATTTGTGTGGTAGCAAATGGGGCTATGCGTTTTGGGTGTGTAGTTCCGTTTGGGACTACACATTTTTTATTTTAAAGGAGGTAAATCTAAACGAGCTATTTAACATTCGAAAAAAATAAATTAGAATAAAAAGGAGATTATGATATGTTTGAAAATCCCGCGAGTTTGATTAAAGGAACCGCAAAAGCGTTATTTGTTGTATTCATTATTTTATCTATTATACTGGCAATCGTATTTGGCAGAGACTATTCCTATTCAAGATACGAATTCCATTTCGGCTTTTTTATATTGATACTTATTGTAAGCTTAATTTTTGATTATGTTTTTTGTTTGCTTGTTTATGGGTTTGGTCAGTTGATAGAAAACACTGAACCGAGAGAGGTTTATATTGCTGAAAAACCTACTTTTGAAAATAAAGAAATAAAAAGCGAAAATACAAAGAGCAAAAATACTTTTGAAGAAAAAAGAGAGCCTTCTGCAAACGAATGGAAATGTCCTAAATGCGGCAAAATCAATCAAAGTTATGTCGGAACTTGCGGCTGTGGAGAAAAAAAGCCATAATACAGAAAAAATAAAGTCTGAGCGCGGCGCAAGTCGCGCTCTTTTCTCACCCCTCCAACAGCCCAATATACTTATAAACCGTAGTCCTGCTCAAACCGCAAATCCTCGCGAGCTCTGACAAATTCATCTTCCCAGACTTATATGCTGGGTAGTGTCGCAGGAAGGACGCTGGTATATCATCTGCGGTTATTTGCGGTCTGCCGATTTTTCGCCCTTTTGCTCTGGCGTTTGCCATTCCCGAACGCACTCTGTCGCGTATTATACGCAATTCCAATTCCGCGAATACTCCGCTGATTTGTATAAAGGCGTTTGTCATTGGGTCGATTTGTCCGCTGCTACAATCCACGCAGATACTGCCGACGATGGACAGGCGCAAACACTTTTCCTTGACCGTTTCAATGATTTCACACAGTTGCTTGGTGCTTCTGGCAAGTCGTGAAACCTCTAATGTGATGATGGTGTCGCCCGCCTGTGCTATCTCCAAAAGCGTGGAAAGCTGTTCTTTTACGGCACTGTCGCCGTGCTCATATTCAAGGAATATCTTTTGCGCTCCTGCGGATTTCAGCTCTCTGGTCTGGCGTTGGATGTCCTGCTTGCCCTCGTTGGTGCTGCAACGCGCATATCCGTAAATCATAGTTTTGTCCTTTCTCCCTCTGCGGATTTTTTAGATTATCCGCAGAGGGCTTGTATTTTAACAGCTTACTGTAAAGCGTCTGCTGTTGATTTGCTTGGTAAAGCTCTTGTAAAGGTCGCTGTGAGCCTTTTTGAAGTTGGTAGTATCAAAGCGGTTGGTGAGCACGGAAGTCCAGCGAACGATGTATTGTCCTGCGGTCAATTCTTCGGTGTCGCGTTCCATCATTTCAGCCTTTATGCTGTCGCGGAGGGCTTCAACTTCTGCTTTAGCTTCTTCCATCAATGCCTCCCATTCGTTGAGGGCTTCAATTTTGGTGATGATTTCGTTCTTTGTCATTTTGGTAATCTCCTTTGTGTTTTATTTGGTGTTTTCATTGTCTATATTATACACCTAATACAAGTGTAAATCAATTCGCAGATTCACCAAAGATTACACTTGATATTTGTGTAATCTTAACACTTGATATAAGTGTAATTATCTGATATAATATGGATAATGGGAGAGGAGGCGATTTTTACAATGCCCATTGTATATAAGATTAATGTGCTTCAAGTCCTTAAAGAAAAAGGCTACAACACAAATAAAATCCGCAAAGAAAAGATTATGGGTGAAGCTATGCTACAAAAATTGCGCGAAGGTCGAATGGTGTCTTGGGCGACGTTTGAAACGCTCTGCGAGCTTTTGGATTGTCAGCCTGCGGACTTGATTGCTTATGAAAAAGGGGAGGGTGTAGCGGAAAAGGCTGACTGAATTTCCTGAACACATTTCATAGGTTTTTCGCCCTTTTCGGCTGGTTTTTCAGCGGCAAAAAGTTGTAGTCGAAAACAAATGTTTATCTGGACAGCGGCAAGGCACAAAGGCGGGGCGGTATATTTTGTGAAAAATATTTTTTCGTTGCCCTACTGCGTTTTTGCGCGGCTCTCTCCGTCTTGAAATCAGGTTTTGATTTCGGAAAACGATTATTAAGGCGTAATCGACACAAAGAAAATTTACCGCAGCGGCAAAAACGAAAAAAAGCGGAAGAACACGACAAACTGTGTTCCTCCGCTGTATTACTTCCAATCTTTTAATATGTCGTCAAGGGCTGCGTCAAGAGCTTGTTTCATACTCTTTTCCATCATCGAAAAGATGAAGCTCTCCAATTCACTTTCACGTTTTTTCTTCTTTTTCTCTTTATCCTACTGGCTTGTGTTTCTCATTTCTTCACCTTGATTTCCGAATTGAATTTGATATTATAATCTTCTGACTGTTGCTCTTTCTGTGCCAAATAACGCTTGTAAAGCGTTCTATGGGCGGCTTCCAGAATTTGCCAAGGCTCGAAGCCGTCAAGATACATTGTATCATAATAATCTGGTAAATGGTCTGGGTTATCAAAATAATCAGCTCTTACCATCTTTCATTCCTCTCTTTCTTTTAGAGTATTCGCGCATATTTTCCGCAAAGGATAACCAACGCAGATTATCGGCGCAGTTGTTTAGCTTATTTCCGTCGATGTGATCGACAGTCTTTGCGCTCTCTGGGTCTGGGTTAGCGCAAAATGCTTCTGCTACTAATCGGCTGACTAACAAATATTTGGGCTATCCGTCTTTACACAATGCTACTCTTGGATAACCTTTGTTATTCGGAAACGCCGTCAGCAATTTCGCGTTTCTGTGTTTAAGGCTCTTTATGCGTCCCATATTACTGACAAGATACTTGCCGCTGTAGCCTTTTATTTCTCGCCATTCCTCGTTGGGAAGGTCTTTTATTTTATCTATGATAAACACCACCTTTATAATTTTTGCCGTCGTGGGAGCGAAGCCTCCCACGACAGAGTGGGTGCTTGCGCCCACTCCCTACAATTAAGTTTGAAAAATCATAAAAGCGGATTAAAGGAATTTGACAAAAACAGGTCATCTTATTAACAGTAATATAATAACTACAGTGTTAATAAGATGACCTAAAATTGGCGGTTAATTCTCTTGTTCATGCTCTATACTCTCTTGTATAAGGTCGCATAAAAACTGTATTTCTGCTTGGTGAAAATGAATGTTGATGGTTGGCTTTTCCTGTTTTCGTGCTACACCTCCATAATGAAATATCATAATTTCTATTGCGTCTCTGGAATGCAAACCATCATCAATATTTTGCCAATATTCGTGCCACGCTTTAATATATTCCGCACGCTCCACAAATCGCTGGCGTTGTTTTAAGGCGAAATAATAGAGGTATTCGCCTGTATTGCGTAGAATAAGCTCTTTCGCGTCCAGTTTGGCGATATAATTTGCTATTGTCTGTCTTGAAACAGGTCTGCCCTTATCGCGCATACGCTTTTCCTTTACCTCGTCTGGCATTGCCATAAATTCTTCGTCGTTGAAAAAGGCATAATACAGATTTCTTACCTTTTGGAAATCGGTGTTTGCTCCAAATCCCAATTCTGTAATACAATATATTTTGAATGGGTCGGCAATGCCAGTGATGGTGATTTCAAGATTATCTCCCCTTCCGCTGTCAGTGTAGAATATTTTCCAGCGTTTAAGTTTTCGCTTCATTGCTTCTTTTGAATTGACGTTTAGGATGTTAAAAAGTTCAGCCCTTGCGTATTTTCGTAGTTCAATCATAAGTATCTCCTTACCTATTTATGTCATTTATTTAACATTATAGTTATATATATTAGTGTTAATAAGATGACCTAGTTTTTATTGTGCTATCTTCTTTTCTTGTGGCTCTGTAAAAGCCTTGATTTCGATAACATTGACCTCGTTTTTTAAGTAGAACAGAGGGTCTTTGCGATACAGCGGAAACTGCTCAACAAACCATTCACGCACTGTTTTGTATGCGCTGGTCTGAATTGCGCCAGCGTTATTGCGGAGGAAGTTGTAATATTCCAAAACCTTTTCCTTGCTTTCACCTTCTGGAAGGGCGTTCATAAAACGCTCCATATTTTCGTAGGAGAGGTTTTTGTATTGATTACAGTTATATACTTCTCCGCTCTTGGTGTGATACTTGGAAGGGGTTTTGTGGGTCTTGCGCACGATTTTGAGATTGGGGAAGTCTTGCTGGAATTTCATCAGAATGGCATATTCCTCTGTGGTGGGAATTTCTGCTTCGTCGGCAAAAGCCTTTGTGATTGTCAGTGTCTTGGTTGTGAAATCAAATTTGTAGTTTTTCATTATGGTGTCCTCCTTTTATTATACAGCTATTGGTAATTCAGCGGTAGAAATAGCGTTTTCCGTTTTTGTCTGGCTGGTATCATCGTTTTCCTTCTGGGCGTTGAGAATGGCGTTGTCCATTCCAAACTGCTTGATTTCCTCTTTTGCTTTTGCCATATCAAAGCCTTCTCCGTCGGGGTCAAACTCACCCAAAAACCACTTTTTTGTAGTAGGATAAACGCTGAGATGGGCGTCTTCCGCAAATTTCTTTACTGCCTTATACTCAACCATAAGCTGTTCGCTGTTCTTCTGGATGGAAATATACTTCTCCATAAACTTGAAATCCATACCATAATAGGTTCTCTTGGGCTTGTCGCTCTTTTTCTTCGGCTCTTTGATTACGAGAGTAAAGGTGGGGTGTGCGTTCATCTTCTCTGTCAGTTCCTCATAATAGGGGCTGATACCTCTGCCCGCTCTGTTGAAACTGGTTTTTGTTCCGCTGATTGTTCCCTCAAAAAAGTTGATGGTGAAGTAGGTTTTGGTGTTGGTCTTTTCGTTAGTCATAGTAAAATCTCCTTGGCGTCGGTCGCTACCCTCATTTTATTTTGAAAGTTTGGAGGTTTTTGTTTTTATCTCTCCCTCACTTTCTGACTATATTATAACAAATGACCTATCCTAATATATAGGATAGGTCTAATCTTTTTTCAAGTTTTTTATTCTTTTTTTCGTTTGCTTTTGGCTTTATAATGTTCAGCGGATATTAAAAGATGTTTCAAGGCGTTCAAATATGATTTCAAGATGTTCGACGATGTAAAAAGATGTGTAAATAAGTGTATAATATATTCAAAAGGGCTTGTTTCGCTTACAGGTCGTTTGCTATAATAAGAACAGAAAAAAGGGAAGCGGTCTGACAATTCACTGTATAGGACGCTCCAACAGCGGCAAGGCGAAAAAAGCCAGTAAAAATGCGGGTTTTTCAGTAGGTAGAGCGTCCATAAAAAGGCGTGTAACGCCTTTTATCCTTGGTAAGGATGAGGTCACCGGTTCAAATCCGGTTATCAGCTCCATAATCC
>CAZVSQ010000081.1:4490-8147 GCA_964629925.1 uncultured Ruminococcus sp. | reverse complement strand
CGATTGGGTGCCAGAACGATTTTCAACACACACATGCATGAGCTTGCTACAGATCTTGACTCCATCAACTACCTTGACGGCAACATGATGGTTGCCTCGCTAATCACGGGTATCCACGAGGGGCGCCGATCTTTTAAAGTTTATATCGCTCCTCCGGAAGGAATCAGCTACGCCAAAGACATCGCCGAAAAATACGGTGTAACATATGAACAGCTCGAACGCTCAATTGTACATTAAGGAGGCTTTATTTATGAAAAAAGCAATAGCAATCATTTTATCGGCAATTATTCTTTGCACTTGTGCTGCGTGTTCCTCCGCAGGCAAAGACAGTTCTTCATCAACAAGTGAAAAATCAGCCTCTGAATCGGGTGAAGCTACCACAGAAACAACACAGCCTAAAACAACAAAGCCCGAAGCAACTTATACTGCTGATAATGACAGCTTAAAGGAAGCCTTTAGCAACCTTGAATCCGCCGATTTCAGCGGAATCGTTTATGCCGAGCGCGACGGAAAACCTGCCGCAGTATATACAGGCGGCAAGCTTTACAACGATAAGGAGATCACGATCGACACTCCTATGCCCATAGGCTCTGTATCAAAGCAGTTCTGCGCGGCTTCAATAATGAAACTGCAGGAGCAGGGCAAGCTCAGCGTCAACGATACACTTGACAAATACTACCCGGAGTACAAGAATAACGCTGCACAATATGCTTTCCAACCGTTCCGGCATTCCTAACCTGGACGAGAATACTCCCCTTGATGAAATTACCTATGAGCATAACGACAAAGAAAACACAGAAATTCTGCTCAAATGGGTATTCAGCCAGCCTTTGCTGTTTGAGCCTGACAGCGAATACAGATATTCGAATTATAACTTCTTGTTGCTGGGCAATATTGTAGAAAAGTTATCCGGAAAAACTTATATTGAGTTTTTAAGAGAAAATATATTAAAGCCGCTCGGTATGGATCACACGGGTTCCGTTGATGAGTTAAAGGATTCACCCGATTGGGCAAAGGAATTCAGCTACGAACCGTCTGATTTTATACCTGTCGGCATTATGCCCGGATTATGTAAGGGCGCCGGAGATATCATTTCTACAGCGGCAGATATGACAAAATGGCTGCACGCTCTGCCTGAAGGCAAAGTGGTAAACGAAGAAAGCTATAAAGCAATGACTACCGATTACACCAATACCACCGACCACTACGGCTACGGTTTAATGACGGAAATGTCAAGCGGCATTGGTCACTTCGGTTTAACAGGGCATTTCACCGCCTGCGATTATTTTTGTGTTGATGAGAAATTGACGCTCTTCATGGCGGCAAACACAGGCGGACAATCCACGATCGTAAATAATTTTTACACAATATCCAACGCACTGCGCGGATAATACAACTGCTGCCTGAAAGGAGAAAAACTATGATTCCCGAAACAATCGTCAACCTAAACCTGCCTTACTCAGATAAGGGTTACAAAAAGGTTCGCGTCTTTGTCCCTGAACACCCCGAGTGCGAAACACTGCCTGTTATCTAAATGACAGACGGTCACAACCTGTTTGAGGATACATCCGTACAATTCGGCTGCTGGTATACCCGGGAGGCGGTTCGCGCCGAGCAGGAAGCATCGGGAAATTCAGCAATAATAGTTGGAATCCACAATGATGAAAGCCCCTTGCAGCGCACAGGCGAGCTTATGCCCCAATCGATCGGCTCTATCGCCTTCCCCGATGAAATCCCCGAGGAAGCAAGGAAAATGATCGTTCCTACAGGTGAAGTTTTTGACGACTTTGTAATCAACACTGTTATGCCGGCGGTGGAATCACAGTTCCCCGTTAAAAAGGGCAGAGAAAACACCGCGTTCTGCGGAAGCTCCTCGGGCGGTCTGCAGTCGTTTTTCACTGTAATGAGTCACCCGGATCTATTCAGCTTCGGCGGCTGCTTCTCCCCTGTTTTTCTGGTTTACTACCCCAACGAATTTGAAAGCTGGCTCCGTTCCATAATAAAAGACGATAAACCTTTTCTTTACCTTTATGCCGGCGGAACGCCCGGTCAGGAGGAAGCGCTGAGCGGATGTACGCAGGCGGCTTACGGAATCCTAAGCAGCTGCTACCCCAAAGAGCTGCTAAAGCTGGTGATAAAACCCGATCAGCCTCACAGCGAATCGGCGTGGGCAGCTGAATTCAAAGACTTTTTGCATTTGTTTTTGAGTATTAGTAAATAAATATAAAAAACACATCATAGAATAAGTATAGTTACAACCGGTTTGGAACATATTATTCCAAGCCGGTTATTTCTAATTACAAAAAACTATATTTTTCGACATTATTATAGACATCGTTTTTATTATTTGCTATAATGTTTAAAGAACACGCAGACTGTAAGGTGATACTATAATTGATTCTCACGCTCATATTGGCAAGCTGCCGCCGTTTGATATGACTACCGAACAAATACTGTACTCTATAGAACGCTGCGGCATTGACTTTACGCTTTTCAGCAATATTGAGAGCGCTGAGTTTGACCACGAGAGAAATTCTGTGCCGCCTTCATTTTGCAAACCTCAGAATCAGATTCTTAAAGAAACAATAACGGAAGCGCGAAAAGCTCCGGATAAGCTCGGCGTGCTTCCGTGGCTGAGGATATACAACGAACAGCCCGATGAGGAATTCAAGAACCTAATTAAAGAAAACCGCGACATTATCTACGGGTTAAAGCTCCATCCGTATCACTCTTGTGTAGCTCCGGACAGTGAAAGATTGGAGCCTGTTTACCGAATAGCGGCAGAATTTGATTTGCCGATAGAATCGCACACCGGCGGCTGTGAAGAAGCGATGTCTGTACATTTATATAATGCCGCAAAGCGTCACCCTTAAATAAAATTTATAATTGTACATATGGATTTGGGCACGGATAACTCGCAGGCGCTCGAGCTTCTCGGAAAGCTTCCGAATCTTTACGGCGACACAACTTGGGTTCCCGTAAAAACAACCGTTGAGGCGATACGCCGTTACGGAAGCGAAAAAATGATCTTCGGAACCGATAACCCCATTGACGGACAGGATACCTTACTCCATAATCAGAAGGGCGAACGCTCGCTGTATCAGCAATACTTTAACGAGCTCAAAGAGCTTATTTCCGAATCCGACTACGAAAATCTGATGTATAAAAACGCCGTAAAGCTTTTCGGAATAAATATTTGATAAGGAAATGAAAATATGAAGTACTTTATAAGATATTCTTACTTTATAGGTATTGCGCTCGCTTTTGCCGCGCTGATAAGTCTGCTTACACGCGGCATACGCTATGAGTTGCTTCCTGTTTTTACTCTGCTGGCTTTCATTGTTAAGCTTTTTGACGATTTCCGCAACTATGACTCAGACAAGCTGCTTGAAAAGCCGCGGATAAGAACGCTGCTTATCCTATTTTGCATCGGATTCTTTATTCTGAATATCGTATTCTATCGTGCAACAGGTTTTATCTGTATTGTTCCGCTGGCTTACGCCCTGCTTCAAACTCACTTTGATGTTATGAAGCTGTTTTTCCTCACGATCAACTCGGCATTATATCTTGCTGTATATACAAAGCTTGAGGGAATGTGGATAATCCTTTTTCTCTGCGTCATCTTTATGCTATCGGTCGGGTTCTTTGTATTTAAAT
>CAZVSQ010000081.1:0-4480 GCA_964629925.1 uncultured Ruminococcus sp. | reverse complement strand
CATTGATGGTTTTGAGCCGGCTTTTTTAGCTTCTGCTGAAAAACAGCAGACACATAAATGAAACCCCGAGAAAGCCTCCGATAAAAGCTCCGATAATAATACCTGCAAGCATAAAAAATTCCTCCTGAACATATTTTGACATTTATTCTGCCGATGGTGTGCGATAATAGCATTGGGTGATATTGATGCGTACGGTGTATGTGGATGTTTTGATTGTAGTCAATATGGTGATTGACTGGATAATGCTGCTGTCCGCAGGTCGGCTCCTTAAGCTCGGAGCAAAACCGCGCCGGGTGCTGTTGGGCGGTGCTGTAGGAAGCGTTTGCAGCCTTGCGGCTCTGCTTCCAAAGCTTGCGCCTCCTGTAAATCTTCTTCTCGATATAGGCTTCGCCGCGCTCATGGTGTTTACGGCATACGGCAGAGCAAGCCCCAAGAGCTTTTTTATCCGTACACTAACGCTTTTTGCGGTGTCGTTTTCATTCTGCGGCGCAATGATTTTTATTTGCACGGTTTTCCATCCGTCAGGTGTTGCCGTTGTAAACGATGTTGTTTACTTTAACATAAACCCGGTCGTGCTTATTTTGCTGACGCTTTGCTGCTTTTACGCTCTTAAGCTGTTCTCGAGAATCACCCGAAAGGATCTCGGTAAAAGCATCTGCTTAGTCAGCGTAAAAATCGGCGGTTCCGTTTCGGAATTTCAGGCACTTGCCGACAGCGGATGTCATGTCACCGAGCCGTTTTCGGGAAACTTTGTAATAATTGCAGACAAAAGCTGCATCGGCATTCCTCTGACAAATTTCCCAATTAGAATTATTCCCTATCAAAGCCTTGGCGGCGACGGAATTCTTGAAGGTATCATTGCCGAAGAAGCAAGCATTGACGGAAAGCCCCTTGCCGAGCGCGTTTATCTAGGCTTATGCAGCGGAGTATTAAAAGGCGACATAAAAGCTATTGTCCCTTATGAGCTGATCAACAAACAGTAAGTTTTTCTACTCATTATAGTATATATAATAATATGAATCGAGGTAACCGAAAAATGAAAGGACTTTTGCTTCGTCTGCGGATTTTTTTGGCGGGCGGAAACACGGTATTTTACATCAACGGAAGCGACGCTCTTCCTCCTCCGTTAAGTAAGGCTGAGGAGCGTGCCGCTATGGAACGCGTTAAATCGGGAGACCTCCGCGCAAGAGAACCTCTTATCGTCCACAATCTTAGGCTTGTTGTATATATCGCCAAAAAATTCGAGTCGCCCGGAGCAGGCACCGAGGATTTGATATCCATCGGCACCATCGGGCTTATTAAGGCGGTAAATACATTCTCTCCCGAAAAGAACATCAAGCTTGCCACTTACGCCTCTCGGTGCATTGAAAACGAGATTTTGATGTATTTGCGAAAATCATCTCAATTAAAAAACGAGATCTCGATTGACGAACCGCTCAACACCGACCGCGACGGCAACGAGCTGCTGCTTTGCGATATACTTGGCAGTGACGCCGAGGAAATCAACCAAAACCTTGAAAGAGAGGCTGAAAGACAGCTTGTACTCAGCGAGGTAAAAAAGCTGTGTCCCCGCGAATGCAGGATAGTTGAACTTAGATTCGGCTTAAACGGGAACACCGAGCACACTCAAAAGCAAGTCGCTGACATGATGGGAATTTCCCAGTCTTACATTTCTCGGCTTGAGAAGAAAATTATAAAGCGCCTAAAGTGCGGACTTTCAGTGGGTTGAGTCGACAGAGGTTGTGTCCTCGATTTCGTCGACATCATCGCTTTCGTTCCCGATAACGCCGTCGCCATCGGAAACCTGACCGTCGCTGAACATTTTGTCAAGGCTGTCGGTAACTGCCTGAGCCGCGTCAGTAACGCCCTCGCGGACGTCGTCTCCGATTTCCTCAGCCTTAGATTTAACGTCTGACGCCATTGACTCGCGGTTTGATACAGCCTCGCTGCTATCGCCGCCGCAGCCGGAAAGAGACGCTGTCATCATAAGCGCGGCAAACATAATACAAATAATCTTTTTCATAAAATACTTCCTCATATATAAAAATGACGCCGTATAACACGACGCCATTAGTATATGAGGATTATTTTGTTTTATTCAAAAATTATTTTTTATCGGTTTTTTCAGCCAGCTGAATATGCGGATACGGTATTGTGATTCCGTTTTCATCAAACGCCAGCTTTATTTTTTCCTCCATGCCAAAAAGCACTGTATAGTAATTCTCTTGGTCAGTCCACATGAAAACAAGGATTTCAACGCCGCTGTCGAGATGTTTGCTTACATTAACTTTTGGCTCCGGATCGGTAAGAATAAGCGAATTCTTTGAAATAGCGTCATAAATCACGCTCTTTACCTTTGTAAGATTATCCTCGTAGCTTACCTGTACTTTTATATCGACTCTGCGTGTACCTGCTGTCGAGCAGTTTACAATACAGTTTGAGGTGAGGCGCGAATTTGGGATCTGAACAACACGGTTGTCAAAGGTATGTATCTGAGTGTAGAAAATGCGGATACTGTCGACATAGCCCTCAAAAGTGTCGACCTGGATAAGATCTCCCGCAGTTATCGGCTTGTTGAATAAAAGAATCATGCCGCTTACAAAGTTTTTGAGTGTGTCCTGAAACGCAAGGCCTGCCGTAAGAGCCGCTGCTCCAAGCGCGGTAATAAGTGATGAAATGTCTACTCCCGCCGTACCGAGCGCGGTTATTACAACGATCCCGTAAAGTATAACGCGCAAAAGCGAGAACAAAAAGGTCTTAGCGGTGTGGTCGACCTTGGATCTCATCAGCATTTTTTTGATAGGTACAAAAACTATCTTTAAAATCAAAACGCCGATGATCATTACCAGTGCAAACCTCAAAAATCCGTTTGCAAACTGCCAAAGCGCTATATATAAATTGTCCATTAACTCACTCCTAATCGGAAATAATACGCTCGCTGACCATTTCGCCGTCTCTCCAAAGACGGATGACAACGTTGCCGTCCTCGTCAAAAGACACGCTCTTGCCGCTGCGCATGCCGTCAACATAGGTGCAAACGTCAAGAAAATCTCCGTTTTTGTCAAAGCGGGCGCCAAATCCGTCGGGCATGTTGTTGTGCCATTTTCCGGCGTGCATAGTGCCGTCGCTTCTGCGGAAGCCTACGCCCTTTCCGCTGCGGTTGCCTGTTTCCCAGTCGCCGATATAATTAGCGCTGCCGTCCTTGTAATAGCAAACGCCGAAGCCGTGGCGCTTATCATCCGAGTACTCACCGTCATACGCGGTAAAGCCGTCGGGAGTCACGGTCCTGCCCCTGCCCTTTCTTTTGCCGTTTTCATCAAGACCGCCGTAGTAAGAGTAATCGCCCTGTCTTGTCTTTATAACGCTGTCAGCCTCGGGGTCCTCAAGCGCAACGGCTTTTGCGGGCTCATCACATAAGTCAGATTCTTCGGCTGTTTTGGGTTCTTCTGTATTATCCGCCTCCAAAGCTGTATCATGCTCCTCGGTTACTTGAGATCCCTCTGTTTCATTTACCTCAGCGGCATTAAGCTCGTGCTCGGGCTCGGATCCTTCCGAAATCGGAGTTTCAATATTTTTATCGGGCTCTTCGTTTGCTGAATGAAACGCAAGCTCACCGAAAATATTTTTATTTGTCTTATGGGCTTCAAACAGGATGTTCTCGATTTTTTCGTAGGCAGAATACTCCCTGGGTTCTTCGGAAACAGGCAAATCTACCGCTTCATCACTGCGCAGAATATCTTCATCGCACAAATAAGGAGCTTCCTTTAAATTGAGCAGATCTGCGGCGTTTTCCGAAATAAACGCTTCTTTTGAAAAGCGAAAACCCTTTTTGTCGCCTGCCGGTGAAGCAGCGGCCTGAGCCGGCTTGAACGACTTGTCATACCACATCATGCCTGAATTAGAGTATATCAACGCCTCACAACGTTTTTTAGGTGCCGTTAGCGACGGATAAAGATCCACTGTATCGATCCCGCTTGAAGAAACGCGCTGCAAACGCAGGACTATAACGCCGCCCGAACGAAACGGATATATTAAAGCCAAAAGCTTGTTTTCGATCTTGGTGTCATAGTATTCGGTACGCTTCCATTCGTGAGCAGCATCAAAATACTGACGTTTGAAAATGATTCCGTTTAAACCGTAGGTCATTACGCTGTAGCTGCCGTCCGAAGCGCGCTTTACGGTTTGAACAGGGCGCGAATCGCAGGTGATCTTCCACGACAGAGGCTCGCCGCGGCGCATGGAATAAGACAGGTTTTGCTGTTTTCCGCCGAGCTTAATGTCGGTTTTTTCGACCTGGGGCGAACACTTGGCGTTAAAGTAGTTTGCGCGGACGCCGGCAAGAGCGTCATCTTTAAAGTCAAGCCGCTCAAACTCAGACACCAGAACGGAATATATTATTAAATCCTTGGATAACTTCAGCAGTTTTGAATTCATGTTCATAATTCCTTTCAAGAATTTTAAACAATTATTATGAGTATTC
>CAZVSQ010000080.1:0-8177 GCA_964629925.1 uncultured Ruminococcus sp. | reverse complement strand
ACCGTCGTATCCGTTCTCGGCAAACAGAGTCAGCGCTTCTTCCAGTATTCTTTCTTTTGTAGACATAATCTCCTCCAAATAATCAAGCTAAAAATCATTAGCCTTATTATAGCTAATAACTTTTAGCTTGTCAAGATGTAAAAATAAAAACAGGGCTATCACATTAAAAAAGTAATAGCGCCTGAGTTTTTATCTTGGGTAGCCCGCATAGAATACTTAAAAATATTATAAAACATAGAAAAACACCGCACAGAATAGTTTACTCTGTACGGTGTACTGTTTTAGGCTCCCAATCGGCTGCTTCTCTTATGATTTCAAATCATCCTTATGAGTATCAGCTTTTTCCAAGTCATTTTCTTTATTGATATTGAATTATTTGTCAAAGCATTTCTTGATTTCGGCTTCGAGCTGTTTGTTGTATTTTTCCAGGTCGATGTCAGCCTTGTGCGCTTTGCACTGCTCGACAAAATGCTGATACAAAGCCTTGTCGCTTCTCAGCTTTTCAAGCGCTTGTGTTATCTCATTCTGATCGTTGCAGTCAACAGCAAGACCTACATCCCATTCCTCAACTATCTTTGCAAGATAAGTGTTCTTTGCCACGATGATCGGAAGCTCGCAGTAAACCGCCTCATAAAGCTTGTTGGGGAGGGCAATCTGTTCGTTGATTTTTGTAGCGTCGTAAACCGCGTAAATAACAGAGCACTTGCCGTAAAGCTCGGCGGCTGAGGTATCGTAGTTGTATTTGCCGATACGCTCTACGCGCGGATTGCTTTCACAAAGGGGGCTGATTTCGATTGGCTCCTTTTCGTATCCGGCAACAAGGGCTTTGCAGTCCATTGTATCGACCGCGTTGAGCATCATCTTCATCTGCTTTTTGTATCTGACTCCGCCTATCCAGCCGATGACAAAATCGTCGCCGCTGTACTTTTTGAAGTTCTCAAAAGCCTTGTATTCGGGAACATTGGGAACGTAGATGAATTTGGAGCGGTCCACCATGCCCTTGTAATGTGTTTCGTAGAACATTTCGGAAGTCATGATGATCAAATCGGCTCTGTTGCAAAGCTTCTTTTCCTGTCCTATAACATACTTCTGGGCGATCTTCTTTACGGGGTTTGTCTGTTTTTCGGTTATGAGCCTTCGCAAATCGGGGACCTCGTAAACCACAACAACCTTTTTCTTGCTTTTGCGTTTATATTTGTCCGCGATTTTTAGAATGTCCAGACCTTCGACCTGAATAAGATCGGGCTTTATTTCCTCCAAAAGCTTAAGCGCTTTCTTTGTGAACTTAGCGTACGGAACGGCTCTTTTAAGCGGGTCGTTTGCCGCCTTGAGCTTGATCACGTTAACGGGATAGTCGACGTTTTCATCAATATTGAGCTGTGTTTCGTTTACTCTGTCCCAACACAGGAGGTTCATTTTTGAAAAACGCTTCAAAAACGCTATCCTCTTGTATGTTCTGGGTTTGGGTATCGACCCGATCATTACAACAGAAACCATTTCCTTCATTTTTTACACTCTTTTCCGCTGTTTATTTTACCAAAGATTCAAAGACGTCCAGCGCTCTTCTTACAACGTCGTCCATATCGTAATACTTGTATTCGGCAAGTCTTCCCAGGAAGATAACGTCTTTTTCCTGAGCAGCCATGTCGCGGTACTGCTGAGCCAATGCTTTCCACTCGGCGGTGGGGAAGGTGTAGAAGGGCTCGTCACCGTCGCAGGGGATCTCTTTCAGGATAGTTGTTTTGTCGCTCTTCTGACCTGTCATTTTCTTGAACTCGGTGATCCTTGTGTATTCGTAGTCCATCGGCCAGCGGGTGCTTGCCGTGGGCTGATAGGATTCGCAGTCGTGCGTTTCAAAAATAAACTTTATGCTGCGCCACTTCAATTCGCCCAGCTTGTAGTCAAAGTAATAGTCAAGCGGACCGGTGTAAATCAGCTTTTCGTACTCTATGTCGCCGATGATCTCCTTGTAGTCAGTGTTCAGCATTACCTTGATTTCCGGGTGATTAAGCATATTGCGGCACATCTGGGTAAAGCCGCCCTGAGGGTTGCCCTGATACTGATCGGTAAAATAGCGGGTATCTCTGTTTTTGCGGAACGGAATACGGCTTATAACCGACTTGTCAAGCTGTGACGGATCAACGCCCCACTGCTTGATCGTGAAGTATTTAAAGAACTTTTCGTAGATATCTCTGCCGCCCTGTGACAGAACAACGTCCTCGCTTGTCTTGATCTCGTCGATCTTCAACTTGCGGCTCTCGATGAACGCGTCCATCTCGTCCTCGGACAGATTCATGTTGTAGAGCTGATTGATAGTTTCGAGGGAAATGGGCATGGGAACAAAGTTGCCGTTTACATAGGAAAGCACGCGGTGCTGATACTCATGCCATTTGGTGTACTGACAAATGTAGTCGAAAACCTCTTTGTCGTTTGTGTGGAACGTATGAGGTCCGTACATCTGAACCAAAATGCCGGCGTCGTTATATTCGTCGTAAACGTTGCCGCCGATATGGTCGCGCTTTTCTATTACAAGCACCTTCTCGTGCATTTGTGTGGCGATACGTTCGGCAACGGTGATACCCGCAAGACCTGCGCCTACAACTACATACTTAAATTTCATAGCAATATCTCCTTTTAGGGATTCAGATAGGCTTATTTCCCGATAATCCTTCTTATGTCCTCAACCATTTTTCCGTAAACTGCATCAGCCTTAAACTGAGCTTCATACAAGGCTCTTGCCCTTACCTTCATGCCCGCGACCTCATCCTTGTGGTCGGCGAGGTAACAAAGGCGCTCCGCAAGCTCGGAAGCGTTGTTGTACTGAAAACCTATATTGTGCTTTGCCGCCAGATCGGCCATCATGCCTGTTGGTGCAACCATAACGCTCAGACCGAGCGCCAGGTACTCGCAGAACTTGTTGGGCATTGACCATTCAAAGTTTTTGTTGACTCTGTACGACAGCAGACCTACGCTGGAAAGCTGACCGAGCGCGCAAATTTGTTTGCGGTCTACCCATCCGGGGAAGATGACGTTATCGGCGCCGTTAAGGATCTGCTTGTAGCTCTCAAGTTTTTCGCCCATGCCGCAGATAACGTATTTTATATGCGGATTCTTTTTGGCTGTTTCAAGCGCGGCGTACATAACGGGCTCCAGCTCGACCGCGTGGCCGAACTGACCGAAGAAGCAGCATATAGTGTCGTCCTTTGACAGCCCTTTATCATACCAGAACTGAAAATCCTTATCATCCAGCTCAACGTCGGTGTCGGGATAGGACACATAGTAATAATTGTCGTTTTCGTTTTTCTCGCGGCCGGCGTATGATAGCGCCCAGTCAAGGAACTTATCACTGGTGGCAAAAATACCGGTCGCGTTTTTAAGTGTGTAAGCGAGCTGACGCTTAAAGGGAGTGATAGCCACATGCACCAGCTTTTTCATCTTTGGGAAATAATTCTCGTAAAGCTCCGGCCACAGGTCGCGCACGTCTACAAAAACGGGCACGTTGTGCTTTTTGCCGTACTTTACCGCCGCCAGCGCAAGGTCGATGTTGGGCATTGCCGCAACGATAACGTCGGGCTTTTCCTTTACTTCCATCAGCTTGCTGAACTGCTTTCTTTCGTCGCGGTAATGCATGATGCGTCCGTAGGAAAGGTTCTTTGTATAATTCCTGCCGTGCAAAAGGTGTATCGAGTAGTGGTCGTTCACGGGCAGACTGACTGTGTGATCGAAGCGGAACTTCTTTAAATTGTGATCAAAGGTTGAGGCGTACCACAGAATATCGGCGCCCGCCTTGTCAAATTCCTCGGCAATCAAGCCCATTCGCAGCAAGCGCTGCTGACCTTCGTCGGTAGGCAGAGCCTCACCTTCTTTGACAAGCCATACTTTTAAGGGTTTACTCATCTGTTCTCCTCCATCTCAATCTCTTTCTTATACAATATATAAATGTTTTTCGGGGTTTTACAAGGCAAAATAAAAAGACAGCCGTTTAAAAAAGTGACTGTCAATTCCAAAAATATACCTTCAAATGAATAGGAATACTGTATACGGTTAAATTCGTCCGTTAAATCCAAAAATGCAATGCGAAATTGAAAATCTGTACCAAATTCCTGATTATTATGTTTTCACGGTATAAACAGCCGCAAAACCGTTTATACCGTGACTTGGTGGAGATAACGGGGCTCGAACCCGTGACCTCTTGACTGCCAGTCAAGCACTCTCCCAGCTGAGCTATACCCCCGAACACTGCTACTATTCTAATGCATTGCGCGCTAAATGTCAAGATTTTTTTTCATATTTCCGCGCCGCTATTGAATTAAGAGCACTTTTCCTATATAATATAAGAAAAAGCGCGGAGGTGCTTGTATGAAAACAATAAAATTCGGGAAATCCGGCTTAGAGGTTCCCGCTATCGGCTTAGGCTGCATGAGGCTTACCGAGCTTGAAGAATGGGACATTCCAAAATATATTTGGCACTGTATTTCGCTTGGAGTAAACTTTTTCGACCACGCGGATATTTACGGTAACGGAGAGTGCGAGAGGCTGTTCGGAAAAAGCCTTAAGGAAATAGGGATCCCGCGCGACCAAGTCATTTTGCAGTCAAAGTGCGGCATCGTTCCGGGCTGGATGTACGATCTCTCATACGAAAACATAATCCGCTGCGTTGACAATTCGCTTAAGCGGCTCGGAACCGAATACCTTGATGTTCTGCTGCTTCACCGTCCCGACGCGCTTGTTGAGCCCGAGGAGGTAGCAAAGGCGTTTGACGAGCTTGAAGCAAAGGGTAAGGTGCGCTATTTCGGAGTCAGCAACCACAAGCCCTCGCAAATAGAGTTGCTAAAGACAGCCGTAAAGCAGGATATCCAGACAAACCAGATACAGTTCAGCATTCCGTTTTCCAATATTATCTCCAGCGGTATGGAGGCTAATATGAACACCGACGGCGCTGTTGACCGCAACGGCGATGTGCTCAATTACTGCCGCCTGAACAACGTCACATTGCAGGCGTGGTCGCCCTTCCAGAGCGGAAAGGGAGCGTTTGTCGACAACAACGACGGTTATCCCGACCTCAACTGGGCGCTGGGCGAGATCAGCGCAAAGTACAACGTCACCAAGTCGACCATAGCCGCGGCGTGGATCCTGCGCCACCCCGCAAAAATGCAGACCATAGTCGGTACGATGAACTATTACCGCATGCTTGAGATCTCGCGCGCGGTCGATATTGAGCTAACACGCGAGGAATGGTACCGCCTGTACCTGTCGTCCGGACATATTTTACCGTAAATAATACAATTTGCCCTCGGCTTTTTGCCGGGGGCGTTTTGCTTTTTCAGCCAAACAATCACAAATGCGCAAAAAATGTCAGCGAGCAGAGCAGAAAAATACACTATTAGCTATTATTGCAAAAATGTAAGAAAATTATTGATTGAAAATGAACGAAATTGCTTGACTTTGCTCAAATTGGTGATATACTATGATTAGAGGTGATTTAATTTGCTTACTCAGGAGAGGTATCAGTCAATCTTGAGCATGGTTAATGAAAAAAGCGCGGTTACGGTCGCCGAGCTTGCCGAGGTTCTCGGTATCTCGGAATCCACCGTAAGACGCGACCTCACGGCGCTCGATGAGCTTGGCAAGCTTAAAAAGGTTTTCGGAGGAGCTACCTCCGTCACCAAGCCCGAGGGCATTTACGAGGACAACGTCAGCCTGCGCGAGAATTTAATGAGCGAGGAAAAAACCGAGATCGCCCGCTACAGCGCAAAGCTTATCAACAACAGCGATTTCGTGTTCATTGATTCTGGCACAACCACTTCACGGTTGATTGATTTTATCGACAACAACAAGGCAACCTATGTTACAAACGGCATCGTCCACGCCCGCAAGCTGGTGCAGAAGGGGCTCAACGCCTATCTTATCGGCGGCAAGGTAAAGGCTGCTACCGAGGCTGTTGTGGGAGCTGAGGGTATTGCCAACATCAAAAGCTTCAATTTTTCAAAAGCGTTTATGGGCGCCAACGGTATCGACATCGACTCAGGCTTTACCACTCCCGAAATCGAGGAGGCTATGCTTAAAGAGGCGGCGGTCAACCGGGGCTACATGGCGTTTGTTCTCGCCGATCACACAAAATTCAGGCGTGTGTTTTCCGTAACGTTTTCTCCGCTGAGAAAATGCTGTATCATAACGGATTCACTGCCTGACAACAGATACGCTAAGGAAACGGTCATCAAGGAGGTCATGAAGTGATTTATACAGTTACACTCAATCCGTCCATCGACTACATCGTGCGGCTTGACAAGCTTACAAGCGGGATAACAAACCGCACAACAAGCGAGGAATATTACTACGGAGGCAAGGGCATCAACGTTTCAATGGTGCTTGCCGAGCTTGAATTGGACAGCACCGCCTACGGCTTTGTGGCTGGCTTTACGGGGAAGGCGATCGAAAACGGTATCCGCAACGACCATATCATTACCGATTTCATAAAGCTGAAAAACGGCATTTCAAGGATCAACATCAAAATCAAAGCGGGCGAGGAGACCGAAATAAACTGCCAGGGCCCGCATATCGACGAAACCGAGCTTGAAAGACTGCTGCAGAAGATCGACCGTATTTCGGCAGGGGACACGCTGATTCTCGCAGGAAGCATTCCCAACACCATGCCCGATGATGTTTACGAGCGCATGATGGAGCGGCTAAAGTTCAAGGATGTCCGTATTGTGGTCGACGCTACAAAGAAGCTGCTCGTAAACTCGCTTAAATACCGCCCGTTCCTCATTAAGCCCAACCGTCAGGAACTCAGCGAGATTTTTGATGTTGAGGTTAAAACCGAGGATGATATCGTTCATTACGCCAAGGAGCTTCAAAAAATGGGCGCGCGCAACGTGCTTATTTCACTGGGCGGCGACGGCGCCATGCTTATTGACGAGAACGGAAACAAACACAAAGCCGGCGTTCTTAAAGAGAAGGTAATCAATACCGTCGGTTCGGGCGACTCAATGGTAGCGGGATTTGTAGCCGGCTATATAAAAACTCAGGATTACGCCTACGCCCTAAAGCTCGGCAGCGTCTGCGGAAACGCGACGGCGTTCCTTGCGGGCTTGGCTACAAAAGAAAAAATAAACGAACTGCTTGAAAAATTTGAAAAACAGTTTGGCTGAACAGTTCGTTAAATATAATAATTCTTTATACAAGGAGGTTAATTTATGCGTATCACCGACCTGCTTAAAAAACAGGGCATCTCTCTCGGCGTTGCTCCCAAGACAAAGAGAGAGGCAATCGACATTCTTGTGTCGTTGCATGAAAAGTGCGGCAATCTAATTGATACCGCGGCGTACAAGGACGGTATCCTTGCCCGAGAGGACATGGGAACTACCGCTATCGGCATGGAAGTCGCTATTCCTCACGCCAAAAGCGAGGCTGTAAAGGCTCCTGCTCTTACGGCTATAACGGTTCCCGGCGGCGTTGACTACGAGTCGCCCGACGGCGCTCCCTGCAAGCTCATCTTCATGATTGCGGCAACCCTCGACGGAGACGTACATCTCGAGGTTCTGGCGCGTCTTATGCAGATGCTCATGCACGAGGACTTCACCGCAAAGCTCAAGGCGGCAAAGACTCCCGAAGAATTCCTGAAGGTCATCGACGACCAGGAAACAAAGCAGTTCCCCGAGGAAGCGGCTGCTCCCGCGGCGGAGAAGAAGGAAGGCTACCGCGTTCTGGCGGTTACAGCCTGCCCGACAGGTATCGCTCACACCTACATGGCTGCCGAGGCTCTTGCCAAGGCGGGCGACAAGATGGGCATCACTATCAAGGTAGAAACAAACGGCTCCGGCGGCGCAAAGAACGTTCTTACCGCTGAAGAGATAGCAAACTGCGACGGTATCATCATCGCGGCTGACAAGAACGTTGAGACCGCGCGTTTCGACGGCAAGCCCGTACTTTCGACAAAGGTTGCCGACGGCATCCACAAGCCCGAGGAGCTTATCAACAGAATCGTCAACGGCGAGGTAGGCGTTTTCCATGCCGATCACAAGGCTGCCGCCGCCGCGTCGTCGGCAGATGACGAGAGCTTCGGCAGAAAGATCTATAAACACCTGATGAACGGCGTATCGCATATGCTCCCGTTCGTTGTTGCCGGCGGTATCTTTATCGCTATAGCATTCCTTATCGACTCGTTCGCGGGCGTT
>CAZVSQ010000079.1:0-8226 GCA_964629925.1 uncultured Ruminococcus sp. | reverse complement strand
GCGAAAAAATCACCCGCGCCTTTGAATACGCAACCGAAAACCGCCTGCCTGTGGTAGTGTGCACCGTTTCGGGCGGCGCTCGTATGCAGGAGGGTATCCTCTCGCTTATGCAGATGGCAAAAACCTCGGGTGCGGTCAAGCGCCACAGCGACGCGGGGCTTTTGTACATAACCGTTCTCACCGATCCCACGACCGGCGGCGTTACGGCGTCGTTTGCAATGGAGGGCGACATTATTCTTGCCGAGCCGAATACGCTTGTAGCCTTTGCGGGCCCCAGGGTAATCGAGCAGACAATGCGCCAAAAGCTTCCAAAGGACTTCCAGACCTCTGAGTTTGTAATGCAGAAGGGCTTTATTGACGCGGTTGTAAGCCGCGACAAGCTTAAATCAACAGTGGCAAAGCTTTTGAAAATGCACGGTTATAAGGAGGCGGCTCAATGACTGCATATGAAAAGGTAATGGCGGCGCGCGACTCTAAAAAGCTTACCGCCGTTGACTATATTGCTCACATGTTCGGCGACAGCTTCATCGAGCTGCACGGCGACAGAAGATATTCCGACGACAAGGCGATAGTGGCAGGCATTGCCATGCTTTACGACACGCCCGTTACCGTCATCGGCATTGAAAAAGGGCGCAACACCCGCGAGCGCATGGAGCGCAACTTCGGACAGGCTCAGCCCGAGGGCTACCGCAAGGCTCTGCGCCTTATGAAGCAGGCTGAAAAGTTCCGCAGACCGGTGCTCTGCCTTGTCGATACAAGCGGCGCGTACCCCGGAATAGGCGCCGAGGAGCGCGGACAGGGACAGGCTATAGCCGAAAATCTGATGGAAATGATGACGCTTAAAACCCCGATACTCACTATTCTTATCGGCGAGGGCGGCAGCGGCGGCGCGCTTGCGCTTGCTGTTTCCGACGAGGTCTGGATGATGGAAAACTCGGTTTATTCCGTAATCTCTCCTGAGGGCTGCGCGTCTATCCTCTGGAAGGACAGCTCAAAGGCTCCCCAGGCGGCAGAGGCACTTAAAATGACGGCTCAGGATCTGTTTCAGCTCGGCGTCGTTGAGCGTATCATCCGCCAGCCCAAGGCCGAGGACGGCGCTATGTTCGAAAGCCTTAAGCTGCTTATCGGCAGAACCTTTGAAAAAAACCTGATGCTCTCAAATGAAGAGCTGACTGAACAGAGATACGCGCGGTTCAGGAAAATTGGCACATCACATATCGAATAAAAAACAACCGGCTCAACCTTTCGGAGATGAGCCGGCTTTTTGTTCATATAGTTTTTTCTGACAAGTATCATTTAATGTCCTTTGTTTCAAGGGTGTATTTTGTTTCAACAAAGCAGGTGTAGTTTTGGCTTTCAGTTGAAACCGTAACATTAAGAGTTTGGTTTTCTGTGGGAAGATTGTAGTAGAATACGGCGGAACAGCTCTCGCCCGGATCAAAGGAATACGCAACGTCCTCGCCCGAATTGTTGAACTCCGCAAAAGCGAATGCTTCGGCGTCAAGCTTTTCGCCGAGCGTTAGCGAGGGAATTTCGTATACTTGAGATGAATTGGTGTTGTTTGTTACCTCTACAAAAAAAGCGACCTGCTGCTTTGTGCTGTCAAAATTAGCTGTATTTTGGGAGACCCTTACGCTTGTTAGAGTTATAACGCCCGAGCCGTAGTCATAGTATTCGCCCACCTTGTGAACGGTATTGTCGGACTTTTCGGACAATCCTGAACCGTCTGAATCGGAATCGTCAAAATCGTAGTCGGGCTCGCTTTCAACAAGCTTGAAGCTTTTGTCGTAAAGCTCTTTTTCCCTGTCCATTACATCCGCTGATTTTCTGTAGTGCTTCAGCTCCGCGCTAAGCGAAAACGCCTGAATAGCCACGTTTGCCACAAGCGCCGCCGCGATCACCGAAAGCACGCACAGAGCCGCTATTTTAAGTCCCTTTCCGCTTTTTGCGGCAACGGGCTTTTTGTTTTCCTCAATATCGGGCTCAACACAAGGAGAAGAAGCCGAAACGGGAGCCTGAACGGTCGGCGCGGGCTGCGGCGCAAAGGATGCTGTCTGCTCTGAAGGAGCCGCGGGAGTACCGCAGATAGGGCATACAAGCTCGTCGTCATATGTAAATCCGCAATAGCTGCATTTCATTGTTATCACCTCTTAAACAATCATAGCATACGCCGATAGAAAAGTCAAACGCAGCGTGACGCTGCACCCACGACGCGAATCAGGTGTTTGCAATTGACAAAACTTCCGTTCCCGCGAAATAGCTTGCGTTGTTGCGGAAAGGTTTTAATGCGCCGTTATACCGAACTTTCCTATAAACCGATTTATCCAAAGGCGCGCCGGATAAAACGTCACGTTTTCGCTTTCTGCCGCGTGGCGGCAAAAAGTTCTTGCAAGTCGCGGCTGTTTGTGCTATTATAGTAAACGTATAACTATGCAAATCAAAAATCAGTGAAAAAGAGGTTTGATTATGTCGTCTGGAAACGCAATCGGCGTTTTTGACTCGGGCTTGGGCGGACTGAGCGCGGTCAAGGAGTTTTTAAACATACTGCCTGCCGAAAAAATCATCTATTTCGGCGATACGGGACGTGTGCCCTACGGAACGCGCAGCCGCGATACCATACGCAAATACGCCTTTCAGGACGCGCAGTTTCTGCTCAGCCGCAATGTAAAGATGATCGTTGCCGCCTGCGGTACCGTAAGCTCGGTCGCGGGCGCGGCTCTTGAGGAAAAGCTCGCCGTACCATACACGGGCGTTGTCAATCCCACGGCTTACACCGCCGTAAGGAAAACGCGCAACGGCAAAATCGGCGTTATAGGAACCGCCGCCACGGTCGGCAGCCACAGCTACAAGCTCAGATTACAAAAGCTCAACCCCGAAGTCCGGGTGTTTGAGCAGGCGTGTCCGCTGTTTGTGTCGCTTGTTGAAAACGGAATAATCCACCGCGACGACCAGATAACGCGCCTTGTTGTGCGCCGTTATATGGCGGAGCTCAAGGACAACGGCGTCGATACCGTGATCCTCGGCTGCACCCATTTTCCGCTTCTGCGCGAGGCTATCTCCGACTACATGGGCGAGGACGTGACGCTTGTGGATTCCGGCTTTGAAACCGCAAACTACGCCGCCAAGGTGCTAAAAGAAAACGATCTGCTCAACGACGACGCTTCGGTAAAGCAGCCCGAATTCTTTGTAAGCGATACTCCCGACGGTTTTGAGAGCGTTGCGGGGCTGTTTTTGGGCAGAGATATGGAGCATACGGTCACTCAGATAGACATTGAACAGTATTGAGGATGTTTTATGGATAAGGAAAAAGACAGGGAACGCTACCTGATTTCGATCCTCGGCGAGCAGAAGCTCGACGGCGAGACCGACAAGGTCGAGGTGCTTACCGCGGGAAACTTTATAAAGAAAAAAGACCACTTTTATATAGGCTATAAGGAATATGACGAGGACAACCCCGAAACCTTTTACAACAACCTTATCAAGGTAGAGGGCGACACCGTCACTATCAACCGAAAGGGGCCTATGCGCTCGCAGCTCATGCTTCAAAGGGGCAGACGGCACCAGTGCATTTACCAGACTATAGCGGGCGATTTGAACATAGGCGTGTTCACAAAAACGCTCAACAACAACCTTACCGAAAAGGGCGGCTCGCTTGAGGTCAGCTACACTCTCGACTTCAACACCGACCTGGTGAGCGAAAACCGCTTTCTGATCACCGTTGAAGAAAAACAAAACACTGTGAGGTAAAATTATGGATACATATTCTTTGGTTGTCGCGCGGCTCAGGGAGGCTGTAGCGGCGGCTGTGAACAAGGCTGTTGAAAAGGGCGAGCTGCCTCAGGCTGAGCTTCCCGACTTTATAATAGAAACCCCTGCCGACAACAAAAACGGCGACTTTGCCACAAACGCTGCTATGGCGGGCGCTAAATGCTTCCGCATGCCGCCGTTTAAAATCGCCAAGGCTATCACCGATAACCTCGATTTGAGCGGCACGTTCTGCGACCGCTTCGAAACGGCGGGACCGGGCTTTATCAACTTCTTTCTCGGTGCTGACTTCTACGCCGAGGTAATCAAAGATATTCTCTCGGATCGCGAGGGCTACGGCTCGTCCGACTTCGGAAAGGGCGAAAAGGTGAACGTCGAGTTCGTATCCGCGAACCCCACGGGGCCGATGCACATGGGCAACGCCCGCGGCGGCGCTCTGGGCGACTGCCTTGCGGCGGTGCTCTCAAAGGCTGGCTACGACGCTTACCGCGAGTTTTATGTAAACGACGCCGGCAACCAGATAGAAAAGTTCGCCAATTCGCTTGAGGCTCGTTACCTGCAAATCTATAAGGGCGACGAGATAGTGTTCCCCGAGGACGGCTATCAGGGCGCCGATATCACCGAGCTTGCTCAGGAGTTTGCCGGCATAAACGGCGACAGCTATGTTGAAAAGGACAGCGCCGAGCGCAAAAAGGCGCTTGTTGACTACGCTCTGCCCAAGAACATCAAAAAGATGCAGGAGGACATGGCGACATATAAAATCACCTATGACAAATGGTTCTTCGAGAGCGAGCTCCACAAGAGCGGCAAGGTCAGGGAGATCGTAGACCTGCTTACCGAAAAGGGGCTTACCTATGAGCAGGACGGCGCGGTCTGGTACAAAAACAAGCAGGTCGTCACCGAAAAGCTGCTCAAAGAGGGCAAGTCGCAGCAGTACATCGACAATCTTGAACTCAAGGACGACGTGCTTATCCGCAAAAACGGCAACCCCACCTACTTCGCGGTGGATATTGCTTATCACAAAAACAAATTCGACCGTGGCTTTACCACCCTTATCGACATCTGGGGCGCCGACCACCACGGTCATGTGATGCGCATGAAGGGCGCTATGGACGCCATAGGCTGCAGCGGCGACGATCTGACTATCGTTCTTATGCAGCTCGTAAAGCTTGTTCGCGGAGGCGAGCTTGTAAAGATGAGCAAGCGCACGGGCAAGGCGATCCAGCTGAGCGACTTGCTTGAGGAGGTTCCCGTTGACAGCGCAAGGTTCCTGTTCAACACGCGCGAGGCAAACACCCAGATGGATTTCGATCTCGACCTGGCTGTAGCTCAGGACAACCAGAACCCCGTTTATTATGTCCAGTACGCCCACGCGCGTATTTGCAGCATATTTAAGGCGCTTGCAGCCGACGGTATCACTCCGCGCAAATGCACCGACAGCGAGCTTAAGCTGCTCACGGCTCCCGAGGAAAAGGAGCTTATCAGCCTGCTTTCGCTGTACACCTCAGAGGTGATAAGCGCAGCTAAGGCTTACGACCCCACAAGAGTTACGCGCTATGTCACGTCGGTCGCCACTCTGTTCCACAAGTTCTACAACGCCTGCCGCGTAAAGGGCGGGGACGAGGGACTTATGCAGGCGCGCATGGCTCTCTGTGACTGCACAAGAGCGGTGATCAAAAACGTGCTTACAATGTTCAACATCAACTGCCCCGACAGCATGTGATGCTGTCTGTAATATAAACCGAAAGGAAGATAATAATGGCTTTAGAATACAAAAAAGCGTTTGACCTCATCACCGAAAGAGTTGAGAATGAGCTGAAAAAAACAGGCTACACCAGAGAAAAGGTAGCTTCCGATGACGATAACGAGCTTGTGGCGCTGTTTACAAGCGAGAATGTCGCCTACTCGGTGCTTTACACCGTTGACAGACAGCTTATGACGCTGCGCACCTGCGGTATGACTGCCGACGAAGGTCCCGACAACGACTGGAAAACCCTTGCAACATGGCTGTACGACGACTCTGTTTCCACTCAGAAGGACGCCGAGAGCATCGCAAACGACTTTGTTGAGGGCGTTTCGGGCACTGTAGCCATCAAGCGCGCAAAGCAGACCAAGTCAAAAAAGAAAAAGAGCGACGACGGCAACGCCGATCCAAAGTTTTTGGCAAAGCGCTTCATCACGCTTTTCCCCGAGCTTAGGGACGAGATCCAGGAGGAAGAGGACTGCTACTATCCCTTCCGCGGCGCGACCTTCGCCAAGGAGCACCTCGCTCCCAAGTTTCCGCCTTATATAAAGACTGCCGGCAAAAAAGACCTTGAAAAGCTGGGCGGCATTTTCAACACCCAGTACGGCAACGGCAACGCCGACACCCGCGCGGTTATCACCACCGTTATTTTAAACAGCCTTGACGACGCCGAGTACACCAAGCTTGCCGAGACCTTTGACAAGGATCTGGAAATAGCGGCAAGGTTCGCCCGCAAATACAAGGGCAAAACCGTTAAGCCCGAGGTCGTAAAGGCTAAAAAGCCGTCAAGATTCGCGACCCTGAGAGACGCGCAGAAATAATATTTCAGCGGACAGCGGTTAGAAGTTAGTGATTAGTGAATTTAAACATCACTAATCACTGATAACTAACTGAAAAAACCGCTTGACAAAGCGTAAAATGTATGATAAAATAGCTTTACCTCTAAAAGGGGCTTTATTTTTGTGCCCTGTTGAGGGAGGCTAAAAATATTCCGAATAACCGGGAGGTGCCGTTATGAGAGTTAAAATCACATTGGCCTGCACAGAGTGCAAACAGCGTAACTACAACACAATGAAGAACAAGAAGAACAGTCCCGACAGACTTCAGATGAACAAGTACTGCCGCTTCTGCAAGAAACACACTCTTCACAAGGAAACTAAATAAGGAGGTACATCATGGCTGACAAGAAAGCTAACGCTAAAAAAGCAGACGCCAAAAAGGCTGACAAGAAGCCTGCTGCAAAAAAGGCAGACGCAAAAAAGGCTGCTAAAAATGCCGCTAAAAATCAGAAAAAGCCTAATGCTTTTGTAAGACTGATCAAGTACCTCGCAGCTTGTAAGGGTGAGCTCAAAAAGATCACATGGCCGACGCCGGCGCAGACTACAAAGAATTTCGGCATCGTTATTGCCGTAATCATTATCATGGGCTTATTTATATTTGCTCTTGATTCTGGTCTGTATGCACTGCTTGGTATGGTTATGGAGACCGGAGCGGCCGCATAATCAGCGTTTAACTGATATCTTACGAAAGGAAGAGAGTTACGATGGCTGATTATGAGGCAAAGTGGTATGTTATCCATACCTATTCGGGTTACGAAAACAAGGTCGCGACCGATCTGCTTACAACAGCAGAGAACCGCAGCCTGCAGGATATGATCATCGACGTAAAGGTCCCCACCGAGGTCGTAACAGAGACCGTAGGCGAGAAGACCAAGGAGGTAGAGCACAAGATCTACCCCGGTTATGTTTTTGTAAAGATGGTCTATACCGATGAGACATGGTATGTCGTGCGCAATATACGCGGCTGTACCGGATTTGTCGGACCCGGATCAAAACCCGTACCGCTCACAGACGCCGAAGTTTACAGAATGGGCGTTGAGCAAAAGGTCGTCAAGGTTTCGTATGCTGTCGGTGATTCCGTAAGGATCATTGACGGACCGCTTGAGGACTTCGTCGGTGTTGTAGATGAGCTTGATACCGACAAAAACTATGTCCGCGTAGTTGTTTCTATGTTCGGACGCGAAACTCCTGTCGAGCTCGAGCTGAGCCAGGCAGAAGCATTGGAAGAATAATTTTTGATAAATCAGCCGAAAGGCTTTTTTATTGGGAGCGTAATGTTCCCTGTGGGAGGGACCCTACACAGTGGCGTCCCGCAATTTACCACGAATTTGGAGGTTAAACACAATGGCTCAAAAGGTTGTAGGCATTATTAAGCTACAAATCCCTGCCGGACAAGCTACTCCGGCACCGCCTGTAGGACCGGCACTCGGTCAGCACGGCGTTAACATTGTTGCGTTCACAAAGGACTTTAACGAGCGCACAAAGAACGACAGAGGTCTTATCATTCCTGTTGTAATCACAGTATATGCAGACCGTTCGTTCACATTTATCACAAAGACCCCGCCTGCCGCGGTACTTATCAAAAAGGCTTGCGGTATCAGCAGCGGTTCGGGCGTACCTAACAAGACTAAGGTCGCACAGATCACAAAAGAGCAGCTCACAAAGATTGCCGAGCAGAAGATGCCCGATCTTAACGCAGGCTCTCTTGACGCCGCAATCAGTATGATCGCGGGTACGGCAAGAAGCATGGGTATTACAGTAGTTGACTAATTAATCCGGGTGGGAGGATCATTCCGCTTGACCACCTAACAATGGAGGAAAATTGATGAAACACGGTAAGAAATATGTTGACGCTGCTAAGCTCGTTGACAGAACCAA